>NZ_JBNOYB010000059.1:0-10924 GCF_050312375.1 Schaalia sp. | reverse complement strand
AACTGCGGGGCTCCCGTCCCGCCGCCGCGCCCGGGAGGGCTGTTCAGGCCCAGCGGAGCGAGAGGTGCTCACGGACGTGTCCGCCGTCCTCGACGAGGTCGGCGATCGCGATGGCGTAGTCGGCGTAGGAGAGGGCGGAGGTGCCGTCCTCGCCGACGGTGAAGCGATTGTCGCCCAGGACGTAGGAGCCGCGCCGTTCGCCTTCTTCGAGGAAGACGGCGGCGGGCGAGACGAAGGTCCACGCGGCGTCCTCACGCGTCTTGAGGAGGGCGGCCTCCTCCGCCTGCGCGGTTGCGAGCGGGCGGAACTCGTCGGGGAAGTCCGGGGTGTCGAGGAGGCGCGTGCCGTCCTCGTCGACGAGCAGGGAGCCCGCTCCTCCGACGATGTAGAGGTGCGCTCCGGTCGTGGCGGCGAGGTCGGCGAGATGCGAGGCCGATGCGGAGTGGAGGTGGAGGGTCTCGGGGGTGAAGGCGCCGAAGGCGTCGACGACGGCTTCGAAGCCGTCGAGGTCCTCGGCGGTGATGTCGAGGATGTCGCGGAGGATCGCGTGCGGGGCGTTCGAGCGGTTCTCCCCTCGGACGACGGCGGTGACATCGTGTCCGCGTGCGATGAGCTCGTCGGTGATGAGGCGGCCGGCCTTGCCGCTGGCCGCGACGACGGCGATCTTCATGGTGCTTCTCCTTCAGGGGTTCATTCGCTGATGGAATGACGATACGATTACAAGTATCGGAATGGAAGTAGGCACTTTATTGTGCTGTAGGCACCATTTGGAAACTAAACAGATCAGAAGGCATTCATGATGATCCTTGAGAAGCTTCCGGCATGCCCGGTCGAGACGACGCTCCTCCTCATCTCGAACCGTTGGCGCACCCTCATCGTCCGCGACCTCCTCACCGGGACGAAGCGCTTCAGCGAACTCAAGCGCTCCGTCACGGGCGTCTCCCAGAAGGTCCTCACCGCGAACCTGCGCGAGATGGAGGGGGCGGGCATCGTCCGCCGGGAAGTCTTCGCCGAGGTCCCGCCCCGCGTCGAGTACTCCCTCACGGATCTCGGCCGCACCCTCGAACCCGTCCTCGCCGCCATGGACCAGTGGGGAAGCCGCTACAAACGCTCCCTCGCGGCCTCGAAGTGAAGCCGATCGGCGCTCGCCGCACGCATCGCCGTCCGAGGGGGGAGCGCCTTCACCGGCTCACGGGCGGATGCGAGGAGCGCCGCCCTCGTCGCACGTCCCCCGCCGAAGGACGCGGGGGAGGGGCTCAGACGACGAACTCGAAGGGGTGCAGGAGGCGTTCGGTGATCTTCGTGAGCACCGTGCGCCCCTCCCACTCCTCGATCGTGAGCCGACGCGAAGTCGTGAGGTCGTTCGCGAAGATCTCCTCCATCCGCCCGGCCAACTCGGATGAGAAGAACTGCATGTTCACCTCGTGGTTGCCGCGCATCGACAGGCGGTCGATGTTCGCCGTCCCGATCGTCGACCACTTCGAATCGACCGTCATCGTCTTCGAGTGGACCATCGCATGCTGGTACAGCCAGATCTCAATGCCCTCGCGCAGGAGCTGCCCGTAGTAGGGGCGGGCCACCCAGTCGGCGAGGATGTGGTTCGAGAACTCGGGGATCAGGACGCGCACGCGCACGCCCCGGCGGGCCGCGGCGATGAGCGCCTGAAGGACCTCCTTGTCGGGGATGAAATAGGCGGTCGTGATCGCGATCGACTCGGTCGCCCTCTCCATCGCATCGATGTACATCCCGCGGATCGGATAGAGGAAGCGGTGCGGCGCGTTGAAGGAGGCCGTCGTCTTCGCCTCCCAACTGCGGGCCCCCTGGTCGGGGAGCCTCGGCGCGCGCTTCGGCTTGAAGTGATTCCAGAAGTCGACGAAGCCGTTCTCCAGCTCCCACACCGCCGCGCCCGACACGCGGACGTGCGTATCGCGCCATTCGTTCGCGAAGGGGTCGCCGATGTTGTACCCGCCGACGAATCCGACCTCCGAATCGACCACGAGGATCTTGCGGTGGTCCTGCCCCGTGTTCCGAAGATTCAAGGTGAGCAGGCCCGAGCGGATCGCCGGGAACTTCCTCACCCACAGGTTCGGGAGCTTCGGGAACATGAAGAAGCGCGGATCCTGATTGAGCACGCCGAAACCGTCGTACACGCAGTACACCCGCACGCCGCGCTTCGCGGCCGAGATGATCGCGTCCTTGAAGCGCTGACCCCACTCGTCCGAACGCCAGATGAAGGTCTCGAAGTAGATGTGGTGCTTCGCCCGGCCGATCGCGTCCAGCATGTCCGCGTACAGCGAATGCCCCTCGGTGTAGGTCCTGACGGTCGTGCGCGAGACCCGCGTGTCGGCGGGCTCGAGGGCGGGGAACCCGTGCCGACCACCGGGAACGCGCTGCTTGCGCATGTGGTCGACCATGTGGACCGCGATGAGCGCGGTCGTCTGAGCCGCGATGATGCCCAGGCCGACCTTCTTCACGATGCTCAAGGTGTCGGCACTGAGGCGGGGTCTGCGGCTCCAATCCATGGCTTCAAGGATAAAGGGACTCGTCCGGCCCGTTTGGCGAGCGACGGGAATCAGTCAACGGCCGCCAATGAGTAGGATGGCGAACATGTCACGCATCAGTACTGACGAGGTCGCCCGCGTTGCGGGCCTGGCCCATATCGCATTGACTCCCGAGGAGATCGAGCGCTTCGCCGGTGAACTCGACGTCATCGCCGACTCGGTCGCCAAGGTGTCCGAAGTCGCCACGCCGGACGTTCCCGCGACGTCGCACCCGATCCCGCTCACGAACGTGTGGCGCGAGGACGAGATCGCGGACACCCTGGACCGCGACGAGGTCCTCGCTGCGGCGCCCGCCTCCGAGGACGGCATGTTCCTCGTTCCGCAGATCCTCGGGGAGGAATGATGAACGCACTCGTGAAGAAATCGGCGCTCGAACTCGCCGAGCTGCTCGCCGCCGGGCGGATCACCTCGGTCGAGCTCACGACCGCCTGCCTCGACCGGATCGAGGCCCTGAACCCGAAGCTCAACGCCTTCCTGTTCGTCGATCGCGAGGGCGCGCTCGCCACCGCGGCCGAGGTCGACGCCAAGCGCGCAGCGGGAGAGGACCTCCATCCGCTCGCGGGCGTCCCGATCGCCCTCAAGGACAACATGGTGACCCGCGGGATCCCGACGACCTGCGCCTCGAAGATCCTCGAGGGCTGGCTGCCGCCCTACGACGCGACCGTCGTGAAGAAGATCCAGGAGGCGGGCCTTCCCATCGTCGGCAAGACCAACATGGATGAGTTCGCGATGGGCTCCTCGACCGAGCACTCCGCGTACGGCCCGACCCTCAACCCGTGGGATACGACGAGGATCCCGGGCGGCTCCGGCGGAGGCAGTGCGGCTGCGGTCGCCGCCTACATGGTGCCGCTCGCCCTCGGCTCCGACACGGGCGGCTCGATCCGCCAGCCCGGTTCGGTCACCGGCACCGTCGGCGCGAAGCCGACATACGGCCAGGTGTCGCGCTACGGACTCGTCGCAATGGCCTCCTCCCTCGACCAGATCGGCCCGGTCACGCGCACAGTCGCCGACGCCGCCGCGCTCACCGAGCTCATCGCCGGCCACGATCCCCTCGACTCGACCTCGCTCGATGAGCCGGTCCCGCAGCTCCGGCACGCGGTGGAGGCCGCCGTCGGCGCCAAGCGCATCGAGGGGCTGAAGATCGGCGTCGTCAAGGAGCTGTCGGGCGAGGGCTATCAGGACGAGGTCCTCTCCGCCTTCAACGCGACCGTCGAAGCCCTGCGCGAGTCGGGCGCCGAGGTCCTTGAGGTGTCCTGCCCGAGCTTCGATTACGCGCTCGCCGCCTACTACCTCATCATGCCGGCGGAGGTCTCCTCGAATCTCGCGCGCTTCGACGGCATGCGCTACGGCATCCGCGTCAAGCCGAGTGAAGGTCCGGTGACCGCGGCCTCCGTCATGGCCGCCACCCGCGAGGCCGGATTCGGCGATGAGGTGAAGCGCCGCATCATCCTCGGCACGCACGTCCTGTCGGCCGGTTATTACGATGCCTATTACGGCAGCGCCCAGAAGGTCCGCACCCTCATCCAGCGCGATTTCGATCGCGTGTTCGGCGAGGTCGACGTCCTCGTCTCGCCGACGGCTCCGACAACCGCCTTCAAGTTCGGCGATAAGATCGACGACCCGATGGCAATGTACCTCAACGACGTCGCCACGATCCCGGCGAATCTCGCGGGCGTGCCGGCGATGAGCGTTCCGAACGCCGTGAGCTCCGAGGGCCTGCCGATCGGATTCCAGATCATCGCGCCGGCGCGCGGCGATCAAATCATGTACGAGGTCGCCGGGCTCGTCGAAGCCTTGAGCGACGAGGTCGCGGCCTCCTGCCCGGCCGGAAGCTGGGAGGGGAACTGATGACCGAGCTCATGGCATACGACGAGGTCGCCGCTGCTTTCGACCCGGTTCTGGGTATCGAGGTGCACGTCGAGCTCGGCACGAAGACGAAGATGTTCGACGCTGCGCCGAACGCCTTCGGCGGCGATCCGAACACCTATGTGACGCCCGTGTCGCTCGGCCTGCCCGGCTGCCTCCCGGTCGTCAACAGGACGGCCGTCGAATACGCGATCAAGATCGGCCTCGCCCTCAACTGCGAGATCGCCGAGTACTGCCGATTCGCGCGCAAGAACTACTTCTACCCCGATCTGACGAAGGCCTTCCAGACCTCGCAGTTCGATGAGCCGATCGCGGCGAACGGCTACGTCGATGTCGAGCTCGAGGACGGGACCCTGTTCCGCGTCGAGATCGAGCGCGCGCACATGGAGGAGGACGCCGGGAAGAACACGCACGTGGGCGGCGCCGACGGCCGCATTCACGGCGCGGATCACTCCCTCGTGGATTACAACCGCGCGGGCGTGCCGCTCGTCGAGATCGTGACCCGGCCCATCACGGGCGCCGGGGAGCGCGCTCCGGAGGTCGCCGCCGCCTACGTCCAGACCCTGCGCGACATCTTCCGGGCGCTCGGCGTCTCCGAGGCCCGCATGGAGCGCGGCAACGTCCGCGCCGACGTCAACGTGTCGCTGCGCCCCTCGCCCGAGGCGCCGCTCGGCACGCGCACGGAGACGAAGAACGTCAACTCCTTCCGCGGCATCGCGGCGGCCGTGCGCTACGAGATGCAGCGGCAGGGTGCGATCCTGGCCTCGGGCGGCGAGGTCGTCCAGGAGACCCGCCACTTCCATGAGGAGGACGGCTCCACGTCCCAGGGGCGCGAGAAGTCCGACGCCGAGGACTACCGCTACTTCCCCGAGCCCGATCTCGTCCCGGTCGCACCGGCTCGCGAATGGGTCGAGGAGCTGCGTGCGACTCTGCCCGAGCTCCCGGTGGCCAAGCGCCGCCGTCTGCGCGAGGAGTGGGGCTTCGCGGACATGGAGATGCGCGACGTCATCAACGCCGGGGCGCTCGAGATCATCGAGGCGACCGTCGCCGCCGGCGCCGATCCGAATTCGGCGCGCAAGTGGTGGATGGGCGAGCTGTCGCGCCGGGCGAAGGAGCGCGAGCTGTCCCTTGAGGACATGCCCGTGACGCCCGCGCAGATCGCCGAACTCCAGTCGCTCATCGATTCGGGCCGGATCAACGACAAGCTCGCGCGTCAGGCGCTCGAAGGGGTTCTCGAGGGCGAGGGCTCGCCGACTCAGGTCGTCGAGGCCCGAGGTCTCGAAGTCGTGTCCGACGACGGTGCGCTGACCGCCGCCGTCAAGGAGGCCATCGAGGGCAATGCCGGAATCGTCGCGAAGATCCGGGGCGGCAAGCTCCAGGCCGTCGGGGCCCTGGTCGGTGCTGTGATGAAGGCGACGCGCGGGCAGGCCGATGCCGCTCGCGTGAAGGAGCTCATCCTCGCCGAGCTCGGAGTCGAAGGCTGAGGGCTCGTCCGAGCTCTTCAAGGGTCGGCCGCCGGGGCTCCCCAGCGGCCGACCCGTTTCCGCGCGTGCGGCGCTGCGCCGGGAACGGCGCATGGGCAGGGACAGGGGCGAGGGGCGAGGAGGCCCGGCAACAAGTCGGACAAACCTCTGCTGCGCCTGGCAACAGGTCGGACGGGGTGTCTGCTGAGCCTGGCAACAAGCCGGACAGGGTGTCTGCTGAGCCTGGCAACAAGCCGGACGGGGTGTCTGTAGAGCCTGGCAACAAGTCGGATGAGGATGCGATCTACGGGTGCGACTGCACGTGCTGACCCGTGCGAATACTCGGCCCCTGATGCACCTCCGTCCGGGTTGTTGCCAGCGGGGATCGGGGTGGGGTTCGGGTTGTTGCCAGCGGGCGCGGGGGTGGGGTTCGAGTTGTTGCCGGCAATGGGCGCGTGAAGTCGGGCCCGAGCGGGGAGCCCGGGGAAGGGGCGGTGCGCAGCGCGAGGGCCGACGGGGGGGACGACGGATCTCGAAGGCGGCCTCAATGCCCTCAACGCCTATGTGCATGCTGTTTGACCAGCGGTTTCATGGACTTGAAACATTGGCTTCAAGAGATGAAGTCAAAATAACGGTTTGATTACAGTTCGTGAAATCAGAGCTTTTCGCCCTCGGCGGCGGTGCACACTGAACGGCATGAGCCGATGTCGAAGCCGACACGGCATCACCCCCAACGGTCCACAGTTCAGCGGAGAACCAATGACTGACTCATGTCGTGAACGCGTCGTCCTTCAGATGCGTCACATCACGAAGGTCTTTCCAGGCGTCGTCGCCCTCGACGACGTCAACCTGGCCGTGCGCAATGCCGAGATCCACGCCATCTGCGGCGAGAACGGGGCCGGGAAGTCGACCCTCATGAAGGTCCTCTCCGGCGTCCACCCGCACGGCACCTACTCGGGAGCCATCGAGTTCGAGGGCGAGGAGGTGAGCTTCTCCTCGATCCGCGACTCCGAGAAGGCGGGCATCGTCATCATCCACCAGGAACTCGCGCTCATCCCCCAGCTCTCCATCGCCGAGAACATGTTCATGGGCAACGAGGTCAAGCGTCACGGCGTCATCGACTGGCACGCCACCCGGGAGCGCGCCCTCAAGTACATGGCCGAAGTCGGGCTCGATGAGAACCCCGATGAACTCATCAAGGACATCGGAGTCGGCAAGCAGCAGCTCGTCGAGATCGCGAAGGCGCTCGCGAAGGACGTGAAGCTCCTCATCCTCGACGAACCCACGTCCGCGCTCAACGAAGAGGAATCCGCCCACCTCCTCGACCTCATGCGCAAGGAGCGCGAACGCGGCGTCGCGATGATCATGATCTCGCACAAGCTCGATGAGGTCTCCGCCGTCGCCGATGCGGTGACGATCATCCGGGACGGGAAGACCGTCGGATGGATGGACACGGACGAGGGCCCGATCGACCAGGAGGAGATCATCCGCCTCATGGTCGGCCGCTCCCTGGACAACCGGTACCCGGCGCGCGATCCTCATCCCGGTGAGATCAAGTTCGAGGTCGAGGACTGGTGGGTCCGCCACCCGATCAATCCCGACCGCTACGTCTGCAAGGGCTCCTCCCTCAATGTGCGCGCCGGAGAAGTCGTCGGCCTCGCGGGACTCATGGGCGCGGGCCGCACCGAACTGGCGCGATCGATCTTCGGCCACTCCTACGGAGTCCACGAACGCGGCGAGGTCCGTATCGACGGCCGCAAGATCAAGGCGAACAGCGTCCCCGAAGCGATCGATTCGGGCATCGCCTACCTCTCCGAGGACCGCAAGATGCTCGGCCTCAACCTGCTCGAGCTCATCCACGAATCCGTCGTCTCCGCGAAGCCCTCCAAGATCAAGAAGGGGGCGGCGCTCGACATCGAACTCGGCAAGCGCTACGCCGAGGAGTACCGCGAGAACCTGCGGATCAAGGCCCCCTCGGTCATGACCGGCGTCTCCACCCTCTCGGGCGGCAACCAGCAGAAGGTCGTCCTCGCAAAGTGGATGTTCACCGACCCGGAGGTCCTCATCCTCGACGAGCCGACCCGAGGCATCGACGTCGGCGCGAAGTACGAGATCTACACCTTCATCCACGCCCTCGCTGAGCAGGGCAAGGCGGTCATCGTGATCTCCTCGGAGCTCCCCGAGCTCCTGGGCATCACCGATCGCATCTACACCATCTTCGAGGGCGAGGTCACCGGCTGCATGGACACGGCCGATGCCGATCAGGAAAGCCTCATGCACCTGATGACAAGCCATACCGCCTCGAACTGACCCACCCCACTCAACACGCTCGAAGGTCCACTTCCATGAAGAAGAATCTCAAATCACTGTTCGGCGGGGACTTCCGTCAGGTCGGCATGGTCGCCGCCCTCGCCGCCATCGCCCTGTTCTTCCAGTTCAAGACCGACGGCAAGGTCTTCCAGGCGCAGAACCTGATGAACCTGGTCATGGGCAACACCTACGTCCTCGTCCTCGCGATCGGCATGGTCCTCGTCATCATCGCCGGGCACATCGACCTGTCCGTCGGATCCGTCGCCGCGACGGTCGGCATCGTCGTCGCCGTCGCCATGCGGGACTGGAGCCTCAATCCCTGGCTCGCCATCCTCCTGGGCGTCGCGGTCGGCATCCTCATCGGCACCTGGCAGGGCTTCTGGGTCGCCAAGTGGGGGATCCCGGCGTTCATCGTCACCCTCGGAGGCATGCTCCTCTTCCGCGGCGTCAACCAGCTCATCGGCAAGTCCCTCACCGTTCCGGTTCCCGAACTCTTCCAGACCCTCGGCGCCGGATACCTGCCCGACATCGCCCCCGAGGTGATCCCCTTCAACCTGCCCACGATGATCCTCGCGCTCATCGCGGTGCTCGCCCTCGCCTGGAAGGAATGGCGCTCCTACGTCGCGAAGAAGGGCTTCGAGGCCGACCCCACCCCGATCTGGGTGCCCGTCGTCCGCATCCTCGTCCTCGGCGGTGCGATCCTCATCTTCGCCTGGATCTTCGCGACCGGCCGTCCCGGTACGTCCTTCCCGATCCCCGGCGTCATCGTCGTCATCCTCGCGCTCGCATACTCCTTCCTCGCCGAGCGCACGGTCCTGGGCCGATCCGTGTACGCGATCGGCGGCAACAAAGCGGCTGCCGAACTCACGGGCGTGAAGGTCGTCAAGACGAACTTCTTCGTCATCTGCAACTCCGCCTTCCTCGCCGCCCTCGCCGGGATGCTCTTCATCGGGCGCTCGACGGCGTCGGGGCCGGCCGACGGCAACATGTGGGAGCTCGACGCGATCGCGGCCGTCTTCATCGGCGGCGCTGCGGTCTCCGGCGGCGTCGGCACCATCATGGGCACCATGGTCGGTGCGCTCGTCATGGCCTTCCTCAATAACGGCCTGCAGCTCATGGGCGTCGGATCCGACTGGACGCAGATCATCAAGGGCCTCGTGCTCCTCGCAGCGGTCGCGGTCGACGTCTACTCCAAGAGGCAGGGGAAGCGCTCCATCATCGGGACCTTCCAGAACGCCCGAGCCAACCAGAAGGCCGTCCAAGCGGCCGAAGCCAAGCCCGCCGAATCCTGAGCCCCGGCTCGGATCGGAATGCCGGGCGGAGCGCTCCGCCCGGCGCCCCGGGACCCGCTCGGAAACGAGCGGGAGAATCCCGCAAACCCAAGCGGGAGGATCAATCCCGGAAATCCTGGGCCCATCGGATTCGGTGGAGACCCGATCGAACACCAACTCAGTGGTCAACCAACAACTCAGTGGAGAAGAGACAATGAAGACTCTCAAGGCCCTCGCCGCAGGCTCCGCGGCTGCAGCGCTCGCCCTTACGATGGCCGGCTGCGGCGCCCGGGATACCGGCACCGCCGCCAGCGGCGATCAGTCCGCGGCTCCGGCTTCGGACGGCATCTCGGTCGGCATCGCGATGCCCCAGAAGACCTCCCAGAACTGGGTCGAGGCCGAGGACATGTTCAAGCAGAACTGCGAGGCGGAGGGCATCACCTGCACCATCCAGTTCGCGAACGGCGGCGTCGCCGAGCAGCAGAACCAGATCTCCGCGATGATCGAAAACGGTGTGAACGTCCTCGTCATCGGCGCGATCGACGGCTCCCAGCTCGGCACCCAGCTCAAGGCCGCGAAGGACGCGGGCATCGCGATCGTCGCCTACGACCGCCTGCTGACGAACACGAAGGACATCGACTACTACATCGCCTACGACAACTTCGGGGTCGGTCAGCTTCAGGGGACCGCTCTCCTCGAGGGCCTGGCGGCCAAGGCCGGCGAGTCCCCGTGGGACATCGAGCTCTTCGGAGGCTCCCCGGATGACTCCAACTCCCTCAAGTTCTTCGGCGGCGCGATGGACGTCCTCCAGCCGAAGATCGACGACGGCACCCTCGTTGTGAAGTCCGGGCAGACCGAATTCACGCAGGTCGCCACGCAGGGCTGGCTCCCGAAGAACGCTCAGGACCGCATGGCCGCGCTGCTGACCTCCACCTACCAGGGCGATGCGGTGCCGGACGGCGTCCTCTCCCCGAACGACACCCTCGGTCGCGCGATCATCACCGCCGTCGAGCAGGCCGGCAAGCCGGTCCCGGTCGTGACCGGTCAGGATTCCGAGGACGAGTCGGTGACCTGGGTGACGCAGGGCAAGCAGTACTCGACGATCTTCAAGGACACCCGTCCGCTCGTGAAGGCAACGGTCGCCCTTTCGATCCAGCTCGCCAAGGGCGAGGCCGCCCCGAAGGTCGAGGGCGCGACCCTCGATGACAAGCAGTACGAGTCGATGGAGGGCAACCCCGTCAAGTCCTTCCTGCTCACCCCGCAGATCGTGACCTCTGAGAACGCCGCCGAGGTCTACAAGGACGACGCGCACCGCCTCGATCTCGTCAACGCCGCGAAGTGAAGCACTGACTCCCGGCTTCACCGCGCCTCGGGGCGCCATGGGCGTGTCGAGGTGAACTGAGGCCCTTCGTCGAAGACGACGCCGGTGCCCCGCCTCTGAAGAGGCGGACAG
>NZ_JBNOYB010000058.1:0-10045 GCF_050312375.1 Schaalia sp. | reverse complement strand
GCCCTTCAGGCGTTCGGGAACGAACGGAAGGGAGGCGCCGTTGGCGTTGATCGTGATTTCGTCGAACGTGAAGAAGCGCGCAAGGATGTCGTCCGGCGTCAGGCCGAGGGCCTTCTCCAGTTCATCCAGTTCGGACTCGGTGGCCGGCGCACCCAGCGCGTCGGCGGGCAACTTCGCTTCGATTCGATCCCATGCTGCGTTGACACGATCGACGGGCGTGCCCTGGGTCACGTTCTGTTCGGTCATGCCTCCGATCATGCCCGGCCAGGTGGCCCCGCGCCAAGGGACTCCCCGGGCGCAGGTCCCCCGGCCGCGTCCCCGGTCGGGGTCGCGCGGGCCCTCGCCGACTGCCCGCGCCGCCCGATCCGCCACCGCGGTTACCCTGAATCCCATGACTTCCACGAACCTGACGCAGACCGAGGCCGCCGCCCGCGCGGCCATGCTCGAGGTGTCCCACTACGACATCTCCCTCGACGTCACCGGCGCACCGGGCACCACCGCCGCCCCGGGCGCGGAGACGTTCCGGTCGACCACCACGATCACGCTGACCGCGAAGACCGCCGGCGAGACGTTCCTGGACCTGCGGGCCGCCGACGTCCGCTCCGTCACCGTCGATGGCGCCGATGTCACGGACGCCGCCTGCGGCTGGAACAAGGAGCTTTACGACGACGAACGCGGCCTCATCCTCGATCTCGCCGTGGGCGAGCACGAGGTCGTGGTCGACGCCGACCTGCGCTACACCACCACCGGCGAGGGCCTGCACCGCTTCACCGACCCCGCCGACGAGCAGACGTACCTGTACTCCCAGTTCGAAACCGCCGACGCCAAGCGGGTGTTCGCCTGTTTCGACCAGCCGGACCTGAAGGCCACGTATTCGATGGACGTCACCGCGCCCGGCGCGTGGACCGTCGTCTCCAACTCGGAGGCCGACGTCTCCGACGTCGCCCCCGCAGACGGCGAGGTCCCGCCGCTCGACGGCCCCGCCGCCCGCACCCACCGCTTCCGCGTGGACGTGCCGCTGTCGACGTACCTGATCGCGTTCTGCGCCGGGCCCTGGCACGAGGTCCGCGACGAATGGGCCGGCACCGTCGCCAAGCATCCCGAAACCCCCGCCGACCATCAGCCTGACGGCGAGCTGACCATCCCCCTGGGCCTGTACTGCCGGGCGTCCATCGCCGAGCATCTCGACGCCGAGCGCCTGTTCCGCGAGACCAAGGAGGGCTTCGACTGGTACGCGGCGAACTTCGGCGAGCCGTACCCCTTCGGCAAGTACGACCAGATCTTCTGCCCGGAGTACAACATGGGCGCGATGGAAAACGCCGGCGCGGTGACCATCCGCGACGAGTACGTCTTCCGGTCGCGCACCACCGGTTACCTGTACGAGCGCCGCAACGAGACGATCCTCCACGAGATGGCGCACATGTGGTTCGGCGACCTGGTGACCATGCAGTGGTGGGACGACCTGTGGCTCAACGAGTCCTTCGCCGAATTCATGAGCCACCTGGCCCTCGCCGAGGGCACCGAGTTCGTCGACGCCTGGACCGGGTTCATGCTCCGCAAGGACTGGGGCCTGCGTCAGGACCAGCTCCCGACGACCCACCCGATCACCGCCGAGATCCGTGATCTCGCCGACGTCGAGGTGAACTTCGACGGCATCACCTACGCGAAGGGCGCATCCGTCCTCCGCCAGCTCGTCTCCTACGTGGGACGCGACGCCTTCTTCGCGGGCCTGCACGAGTACCTCACGGCCCACTCCTACGCGAATGCCACGCTCGCCGATCTCCTCGGCGAGCTCGAGAAGGCCTCCGGCCGCGACCTGACGGCCTGGTCGAAGGTGTGGCTCGAGGAAGCGGGGGTCACGCTGCTGCGCCCCGAGATCACGGTGGACGAGGACGGCGCCATCGCCGAACTCGCCGTCCTCCAGGAGTCCTTCTCCGAGGGCTCCTCTCTGCGCCCGCACCGCATGGCGGTGGCCGGCTACTCCCTCGACGACTCTGGCGCCCTGTCGCTCGACTTCCGCGAGGAGCTCGATGTCGACGGTGAGCGCACGCCCGTTCCCTCAGCCCGTGGCCTGCGCCGCTCGGACCTCATCCTCGTGAACGACGGCGACCTCGCCTATGCGAAGATCCGCATGGACGCCGATTCCCTGGCCTTCGTGACCCGGAACATCGCATCGGTCACCGATCCGATCGCGCGCGGCGTCGTCATGGCCTCCGCGTGGGACATGACCCGCGATGGCGAGATGACCGCGCGCGACTATCTGGCGCTCGCCCTGGCAGCGATCCCCGTCGAGTCGAACATGCAGCTCCTGGAGCTCACGATCCGCCACATCGAGGAGGCCGTGCGCACCTTCGTCGCGCCTTCGGCCCGCGCCCAGGCGTTGAACGACGTCGCCGCTCGTCTGCTCCTGCTCGCGCGCACCGCCGCCTCCGGCTCCGACGCCCAGACGATGCTCGTGCGCGCCGCAGCGCGTTCCGCCTCCGCGCCCGAGCACTTCGAGACGATCCGCCGCCTCTACACGGGCGAGGAGACCCTCGACGGCCTCGATCTCGACCTCGATTGCCGGTGGACGCTGCTCACCGCGCTCGTCCGCGGTGGCGTCGCCGGTGAGGCTGAGATCGCCGCTCTGGAGGCCGAGGACGGGACGATGACCGGTCGGCAGAACGCCGCCGCGGCGCGCGCGGCCGTCATGGACGAGTCGGTCAAGCGCTCCGCCTTCGATGCGGTCATGACGGATCAGTCGATCCCGAACGACACCCGTTGGGCGATGGTCTCGGGCTTCTGGGCCCAGGCGCGCACCGCTCCTGAGGCCTACGCGGCCTTCGTCCCCGAGTACTTCGAATCGCTCGAGCGCGTCTGGTCCGATTACACCTTCCACATCGCCGAAGACCTCGTGACCCTCATGTTCCCCTCGCTCATCGCGGGCTACGCGCCGGGCGTCGACGTGGTCGCGGCGGGCGAGGAGTGGATCGCCGCCCACCCGCAGGTCTCCCAGGCCCTCATCCGCATTCTGCGCGAGCGCATCGACGTGGCGCGCCGACAGGTCGCCGCTCAGGGCGTCGACGCCTGATCGGCGAGGCGTTCACGGGACGCGAGAACGGCGGCGCCCCGACGATCCGGAAGGACGTCGGGGCGCCGTTTCAGCCTTCAGCCTGAAGGGCCGGGCTCAGGTCCTGCGCTCGGGCCCGGACAGCCGGGCGAGGTGGAGGGTGAGGTAGGCGATCTCGTCGTCGGACAGGGCAGTGCCGAGGCGGAGTTCGATGAGCCGGGCGATCATCCGCGCGCAATCGTGCTCGCGGGGGTAGGAGTCGAGGATCGACTGGACGACTGCGAGGGTGTGGTCGCAGAGCTGATCGTCCCGTCGGATCCTCACGAAGAGGTAGCGCAGGTGCGTGATGAAGCGCCCGGCGCTGATCGATGCGGAGTCGACGGTGACGCCGAGTCCGGTCTCGGCGACCTCGAGGATCTGCTGGATGACGCCGGTCATCGTGTAAGTCCAGGACAGGTCGCCGCTCGCGAAGCCCGCGTTGACCAGATGAAGGGTGAAGGCGGTGGTCTCGGCCTCGGGGAGGCGGACGTCCGCGCGGGCGCTGAGGGCCCTGCGAAGGGCGTCCGCCTTCGCGTACTCATCCGGGTAGAGGCTCACGACCTCGCCGGTGAGCGGGTACTCGACGATTCTGCCGATCCTCGCGCGGGCGAGGGCGAAGCCGAGGTGATCGGCGAGGGCGAGGACGAGGGTCGGGCTCTGCGCGTCGGGGATCCCGGTCTCGCGCATCGCGGCCACGACCATCTGGATGTGCTCGGGCGGGATGTCCGCGAGGAGCTGCCCCATGTGGTCGGGGTCGCGCCCGTCGGCGGGGATGAAGACCTTGACGATCTTCGACTCGTCGACGGGCGCGCCGGCTTTGGTCTGGAATCCGAGGCCGCGCCCGGTGAGGATCACATCGACGCCGTCGCCGCGGCGCGCGAGCACGACGTTGTTGTTGAAGACGCGGAGCAGCTCCATGACGTGTTCCTCCTTCCCGGGCGCGTCGGCGGGGCGGTCAGCGTTGGATGTCGATGACGGGGGCGCAGGCCTCGACGGTGGAGCCGACGAGGGGCGTGACGGCCCGCATCGCCTTCGTGTTCGTGACGGTCATCAGCGTAGTGGTCGCGTATCCGGCCTGTTCGATCTTCGCGAGGTCGACCTCGACGAGGACCTCCCCGGCAAAGACCTCCTGCTTCTTGACGACCTTGACATCGAATCCGTCGCCGTCCATCTGGACGGTGTCGATGCCGACGTGGACGAGGAGCTCGACGCCGTCGGCGGTCTTGATCCCGAAGGCGTGCCCGGTCTTCGCGACGGTCGCGAGGACGCCGCTCACGGGGGCGACGATGCCCTCGTCCTCGGCGAGGGAGGCGGTCGCGGGGGCGCTCGTGCTGGGCGCGTCGGCGCAGGCCTTCTGCTCGGCGGTGCGGTAGTCGAAGATCGCGACGAGGGCGAAGGCGGTGAAGAAGGCGACGCCGATCGCGATCGCGTACACCCACATCGGCTCGAAGACGGGGATCGTGAGGAGCGAGGTGAAGGCGAAGGCGCCGGTGGTGACGCCCCCGGACGGCAGGCCGAGGATCGCGATCGTGAGGCCGCCCGCGAAGCAGCCGATGAGCATGAGCGGGTAGATCCTCTTGAAGCGCAGGTGGATGCCGTAGAGGGAAGGCTCGGAGATGCCGCCGAGGAGGCCCGCCGCGAGGGCGCCGGTCGCGGTCTGGCGCATCTGGACGTCCCTGTCGCGCATGGAGAGGAAGAGGACGCCCGCGGTCGCGCCGAAGCAGGCGAAGTTCCACGCGCCCATGGGGCCCTGGATGAAGTCGTATCCGAGGGTCTGGATGTTGACGAGCATGAGCGCGTTGAGCGGCCAGTGGAGTCCGAGGGGGACGAGGAAGGGGTAGACCATCGGGATGATGAGGGCGAAGACGAAGGGGGCGTGGGCGTTCATCCACGCGAGTCCGGCGCCGAGGCCGTTGCCGAGCCACACGCCCATCGGACCGATGAGGAAGGCGGTGACGGGGATCATGACGGCCATCGAGATGAAGGGGACGAACACCATCTGGAGATTCTCGGGGATGATCCGTTTGAGGCCCTTGTAGACGAGGGCGAGGACGGCGACCATGATGAGCGGGACGAAGACGTTGCCGCCGTATTCGTTGAGCTGGAGCGGCAGGCCGAAGATGCGGGCCGTGCAGTCCTGGGTTCCCAGGAGCTCGTTCGTCGTGCAGGCGAGGTCGGGGAAGCGTTCGGCCTTCGAGAGGGAGAGGAATTCCGGCGTGAGGAGCGCACCCATGACGGTCGCGCCGAGCCAGGGGTCGATCTCGAGTTTCTTCGCCGCGTTGTAGGCGACCATGATCGGGAGGAAGTAGAAGACGGCGCGCCACAGGGCGTCGACGAAGACCCAGGAGGCGGCTTTGTCGGCGGCGCGGAAGTCGACGAGTTCGAGGGCGTCGAGGACGGCGGCGAAGGCGATGATGAGGGAGGCGCCGAGGAGCACTCCGAGGATCGGACGGAAGGAGTCGGAGAGGTATTCGAAGAAGTTGTCGAGCCAGGCGAACCTGCCGCGCGCCTTCGAGCGGGCTTACGCCTTCACCTCCGCATCGGTGAGGACCGCTCCGGCCCTCATGGCGGGCAACTGCTGCATCGCGTTGTAGACGCCGGCAACTGCGCCGCCGATGACGACCTGGTAGCGGCCCCCTGACTGGGGGACGACTCCGAGAACGCCTTCGCTGCGGTCGAGGGCGTCGGCGTCGACCTTGGAGGCGTCGACGAGTTCGAAGCGGAGGCGTGTCGCGCAATGCGTGAGGCTCGCGATGTTGCCGGGTCCCCCGACCCCTTGAAGGACCGCTTCGGCGATCTGCTGGTCCGTGGACATCCCACTCCCCTTCCTTCCGGCTCTGCTCCGAGCCGGTCGTGTCGATCAGGTCGATGGGGCGGTACCGGCGTGAGGGCAACAAAAAAGACCCGGGATCGCACGCACGCGCGTTCCCAGGTCTTGCCTCATCGCGAGTAACAACCCTGTGCGCCGATCCGGTGACCGGCTACGGATGCCACCCTACGCTCGGGTCCGTTCCTTCGACAATGAGTCGCCCGGTGAGTCTGGACACGTAACGGGCACGGATGGTTGCCCGCCAATGGTGGATTTATCAGGGACCTCGACCCGGTCGGCGCCGATAGGCTCGATCGCGTGAAGCCGCCGTTACCGAGAAGCCTCGCGCGAGAGCCCGCGGACCCGGACCACCACGATCCGAGGCCCTTCACGGCGAGGGCCGCCGCTCTGCTCCTCGCCTTCGGCCTCGGAGTCCCGGCCCTCGTGTACGCGGTCCTGCTCACCCTCAGAGTGATGATGTGGGGAGCGGCGCTGTGAAGCCGTCGGAGTGGGCGGCCGTCGCGAGCCTCGTGCTCGCCCTCTTCGCGTACCAGTCGCTTCTCGGCGTCGACGGAGTCGCCGAGGCCCTGGGGGACGAGAAGGGGCTGTCGGGGATCTTCCTCGTCTTCCCCTTGACCGCCTACGGCGTCGCGATGCTCAGCGCATACCGCTGGGGCTTCCGCTGGTTGCGCATCGCCCTCATCACGCTCGGCACTTTCGGCGCATTCTGGCTTTCGGTCCCCTCGGCCTTCGATCCCGGGGATCCCGCCGACCTCTTCGGGATCGGCGTTTACATCACGGGGTATTCGATCCCCGCACTGGCGGGCGAGTTCTCAGGGGCCCTCGTTCGACGGCTCGCATCAAGGCCTACGAGGAATACACTCTCATAAACATATTGCAATATCTCCATCTATCGACCATCATGGTCCCATGACCGTCAAGCCAGGGACCGCTCACGTCGCACGGATCTTCAAGGCCTTGGGCAACGAGGCCCGCCTCTCGATCCTGTGCGCGCTGGCGGAGTCCGAAGACTCGGTCTCGGGCCTCGTGGAGGCAACGGGACTCTCGCAGCCCCTCGTCTCCCAGCACCTTCGAACCCTCAGAGAAGCGCACCTCGTCAAGGGCGCCCGATCGGGCAAGGAAGTCATCTACTCCCTCGCCGACCACCACGTCGCCCACGTCGTGAGCGACGCCTACTCCCATGTCGCGGAAACGACACCCGCCCCGCCGGATCCGGCACCACCCACAGAATAAGGAGCAGATCATGTCCGAAGTCCACGCTGAGCACACCCTCGCCGAGCACACCCACGGGGAGGGCTGCGGGCACGAAGCGGTCCCCCACGGCGACCACATCGACTACGTCCACGGAACCCATCACCACGCCCTCCACGGCGACCACTACGACGAGCACGAGGCCGTCGCCGAGCACACCCGCGATGAGCACACCCACGGGGAGGGCTGCGGGCACGAAGCGGTCCCCCACGAGGATCATCTCGATTACATCCACGACGGGCACCGTCACGCAGAGCACGGCGAGCACTATGACGAGCACTGAGACTCGACCGCAGGCAGAACGGCTCGAGCAATGAAGGGGCGGACGCGTTTCCATTCGCGTCCGCCCCGCCCTCATTCGGCGCGCACTCGCTCACTCGCTCTTACAAGCGATTCCTCTTGGCGGACGAGCTGCGATACTCTCCTGTATCGACGCATCCCGATCCCCCTGGAGTTCTGATGGAGTCCTGCGAAGAGACACTCTGGTGGCATGTGTACCCCCTCGGCGCATGCGGAGCCCCCATCAGAGGCGAGCGCCGGACGGCCCACCGCCTTCCGCGGCTCACCTCCGCCCTCGACCATGCGGCGGATATCGGCCTGAACGGCGCACTGCTCGGGCCGATCTTCCAATCGTCCACGCACGGCTACGACACGACCGACTACTTCGCGATCGATGATCGCCTCGGCGATGAATCGGACTTCGACGCACTGGTGGGCGCCTGCCGCGACCGCGGGATGCGGATCCTGCTCGACGGCGTGTTCTCGCACGTCGGAGCCGATCATCCCCTGCTCGCCTCGGCTCTGCGCGAAGGCCCCGATTCCTGGGCGGGCAGGCTCTTCCACATCGATTTCGACTCCGAGGGCGGGCCGTATCCGTGGTTCTTCGAGGGCCACACGGATCTGGTCCGCTTCGAGCACGCCCACGAAGAGGCGATCGGCTACGTCACCGACATCATGCGCCATTGGCTGGCACGCGGGATCGACGGCTGGAGGCTCGATGCCGCCTATTCCGTGGCACCGGCGTTCTGGGCCGAGGTCCTCCGGCGCGTCCGCGCCGAGTACCCCGACGCCTATTTCCTCGGCGAAGTGATCCACGGCGATTACGCCGCCCTCGTCGAAGAGGGCACGCTCTCGACCCTCACGCAGTACGAGCTGTGGAAGTCGATCTGGTCCTCCCTCAAGGAGAAGAACTTCTTCGAGCTCGACTGGACCCTCAGCCGGCACAACGGCTTCCTCGACCATTTCGTCCCGCAGACCTTCATCGGCAATCACGATGTCACGCGGATCGCCTCGATCCTCGGCCCCCACGGGGCCGTGGCCGCGCTCGCGATCCTCATGACGCTCGGCGGCACGCCCTCGATCTACTACGGGGATGAGCTCGGCGCGACCGGCGTGAAGGAGGATCGGCCCGGAGGCGATGATGCGGTCCGACCGCCGCTGCCCTCGAGCGAGCCCGTCTTCGAGGATGCAGCCCGGCTCCTCGAGGCGCATCGTGAACTCATCGCCCTGCGCCGCGCGCGCCCGTGGCTGACCAGGGCGCGGACGACTCCGGTCGAGCTTCACAACGAGCAGTACCGGTACCGGGCCGCCGCTCCGGGCGGCGAGGGCGAGCTCGAGGTCCGCCTCGACGTGTCGGGCGAGCGCCCCTGCATCGCGATCAGCGAGGGCGGAAGGGTCATCTGGTCGCGCGCATAGTTCCGCGGGCCGCGTCATGCGGTCTGGCCCCGCGCCGCTCGGCCCGTTCTCACGAGGTCCGCGCCTTTCCAGGGCGCGCGGAGTCAGCGCCACAGACGCGGCCCTTTAGGATGGCTTCGCTCAGACACGACGTCGATCGGAGGACATCATGACGCGAATCGTCGCGATCGGGACGACCGGGGGCACGATCTCCATGGCCTCATCCGCTGCGGACGGTCCCGTGATTCCGGCGGTCGACGGCGAGGACCTCGCGGCCTCCCTCGCGATGTGGGCCGACGATCTCGACATCCGTTCGAAGACGCTCCTGCGCGTCGGGTCTCCTCAGCTCACGATCGCGAATGTCCTCGAAGTCCTCCGTTTCGCCGGATCCGCGGTCGATGAGGGCGCATGCGGCGCCGTCATCGTTCAGGGCACTGACACCCTCGAAGAGGTCGCCTATCTCCTCGACCTCCTGTGGTCCCGTCAGGAGCCTCTCGTCGTGACGGGCGCGATGCGCGCGAGCGATGATGCGGGGGCCGAGGGCATGGGGAACCTGCTGGCCGCGGTCCGCGTCGCCAGCGACGAGCGGATGCACGGCATGGGGGTCCTCGCCGTCCTCAATGACGAGGCGCATATGGCCTCGCTGGTGACGAAGGTCGATGCCAATGCGCTCGCGGCGTTCCGCTCGGCCTCCTGGGGGCCCGTTGCGAAGTTCGTCGAGGGCAGGGTCGTCTCCGCATACCGTCCCCTCTCGCGCATGTCGACGCTGCCCGTGCCCGACGGCGCTGAACCGAGGATCCCCATCATCATGGCGGCCCTGGACGACGACGGTCAGCTGCTCCGCGCCGCCATTGCGACGCGACCGCGCGGAATCGTCCTGTCGGCGATGGGCTCGGGCCATGTTCCCGTGCCGATGGCGGATGCCGCCGAGGAGGCCGTCCGCGCGGGAATCCCGGTCGTCTTCGCCTCTCGGACGGGCGGCGGCACGACGACGAGGAATTCCTACGGCTATCCGGGCTCGGAGGTGGATCTGCTCAATCGCGGGTTGATCGGCGCCGGTTGGTTGGACGCGAGGAAGTCGCGCCTGCTGCTGCACGTCCTGCTCGCAGCCGGCATGGATGCCGAGGGCGTGGCCCGGGAGTTCCACCGCCGGGGCGCGTGGTGACTCTTCCCCGTGAATAGGCCGGTGGCCTTGAACGATC
>NZ_JBNOYB010000057.1:0-19830 GCF_050312375.1 Schaalia sp. | reverse complement strand
CGAAGCGCACGAAGGGGAGCACATGACACACAGCACCACCAGACCCACTACGACGACGGAGCCGCGGGCGCGCGCCCGGAAGGGGCGGCCGAAGCACGACCACCCCCTCTTCTTCCTCGTGCCCGCAGGCGCGATGCTCCTCGTCTTCTTCGTCGTCCCGACCGTCATGAACTTCGCCTACGCGTTCTCCGACTGGTCGGCCTTCAAGAAGACCATCGAGTTCAACGGCCTCGACAACCTCCGCTCGCTCTTCACTTCCGGCGCCCTGCTGGCCGACATCCGCATCACGATCATCTACGCCCTCCTGGTCGCCCTCTTCCAGAATTTCTTCGGCCTCGCCCTCGCCGTCCTCTTCGAGAAAGACACGCCCCTCAACCGAATGGGCCGCACGCTCTTCTTCGTCCCGGTCCTCATGTCCGCCCTCGCCGCCGGGTACATCTGGCAGGCGATCCTCAAGACCGACGGGGCGCTCAACGAGATCCTCGGCTGGGGGCTCGGAACGGATGTCCGCATCCAATGGCTCGGATCCACGACCTGGACCCTCGTCATCCTCGCCGTCGTCCACGCCTGGAAGTGGATGGGCTTCTCGATGCTCACCTACCTGGCGGGGCTCAAGACGATCGACGAGGAGATCCTGGAGGCAGCGGCGATCGACGGGGCCTCGAAGACCGCGATGTTCTGGCGCATCAAGTTCCCCCTCATCGCGCCCGCGCTCACCTTCAACGTCGCGACGGCCCTCCTCGGCTCGATGAACTCCTTCGACATCGTCCAGTCACTGACCAACGGGGGCCCCGGCGGCTCCACCGAGATCCTCAACCTCTTCATCTGGAGGACGTTCGGGAAGGGCCTCTACGCCCAATCCACCACCATGAGCCTCGTGCTCTTCGTCCTCGTGACCCTCATGGCGATCCCGCTCATCACGGCCCTGCGCCGAAGGGAGAACTCGATCCTGTGAACACCACGCCCGTTCGCGCCCCTCGCCGCGCCCGCCCCCTCCTCGGCGGAGCCCTCCACGCGCTTCTCGTCCTCGCCGTCATCATCGGCTTCCTCGGCGTCCCCCTGTGGGTCGCGGTCGTCACCGCGGGGAAGAACCAGTCCGAAGCGGTCATCCCGGGGATGTCCCTGCCCACCCAGTGGCATCTCCTCGAGAACTTCCAGACCGTCATCACCCAGGGGCGGATGGGGCCGGCCCTCATCGGCAGCCTCATCGTCACCGCTCCCTCGGTGTTCCTCGCCCTCCTCTTCGGGGCGATGGCCTCCTGGATCCTCGCGCGCCGGACCTCCAGATCAATGGCCCTCGTCTACGCGGTTTTCATCTCCGGCGTCATCCTGCCGCCCTCGATCATCACGATCATGATGCTCCTGAGGATGACCGGCCTCGCGGGGAGCGCGATCGGAATGATCTGCGTCTACGTCGGCATCTATTTGTCGATCGTCATCTTCTTCATCACCGGGTTCATCAGGACCATCCCCGTTTCCCTTGAGGAATCTGCCCGGATCGACGGCGCGGGCCCCGCGAGGATCTTCTTCACGATCATCCTGCCGCTCCTGAAGCCGACCCTCGCCTCGGCGACGATCCTCATCGTCTTGTACATCTGGAACGACGTCTTCTACGCCCTCTTCATCCTCTCGGGCAAGATGAACACCCTTCCATTGAACTTGTACACTGTGGCCAGTGAGGGCCTGTACCTGAACAACTGGCACCTGATCTTCTCGTACATCCTCCTCATGACCCTCCCCCTCCTCATCCTGTTCATCGTCGGGCAGCGGAAAATCATCTCGGGGATCACCGGCGGCGCGGTGAAATGAGCATCGCCGACCCGATCGACGAACGCGCGCCAGAAGGAAACGAGCCATGAGCCCCAAGAGAGAACGGCGCACACCGGTCATCTCGGACGTCGCCGCCTGCGCGGGCGTTTCGGTCTCAACGGTGTCCCGCTACCTCAACAACTCCTCGCACCTGTCCGAGGATTCGTCGAAGAGGATCGCCCGCGCCATCGAGATCCTCGGCTATCGGCCCAGCTCGATCGCCCGGGGGCTCAAGGGCTCGACGATGAAGCTCATCGCCGTCCTTTCGACGAACACCACCCTGTTCGGCTCCGCGACGACCATTCAAGGCATCGAGGACGAGGCGCGCACCCGCGGTCACTCGGTGATGATCTCCAAGCTCGACGACGCGGATTCGACCACGCTCCCCGAGACGCTCGACGCCGTCCTCGACCTCAATCCGAGCGGCATCGTCGTTCTGCGATACGACGAGATCGCCGAAAAGGCGCTCGCCTCCCTCCCCCGCTCCATGCCCGTCGTCGTGATCGGCGGCCGGCCCGGCGAGGAGTACGACCAGGTCTCCCTCTGCGAGAAGGACGGCGGCCGGGCCCTCACCGATTACCTCCTCAGCCTCGGGCACGGCACGGTCCACCACATTCAGGTCCCCACGCGCACGGACGGGACGAGCCGCTCCGACGGTTGGGCGGCCTCCTTGAGGAACCACGGAGTCGTCGCACCCGACCCCTTGCAGTGCGGCTGGGAAGCGGGTTCCGCCAGGCGACTGGGCCGCGAACTCGCCGGACATCCCGGCATCACCGCGATCTTCGCGGGCAACGACGAACTCGCCATGGGCCTGATCCGCGGTCTCGAGGAAGAGGGGCGCGCCGTGCCCGACGCCATCAGCGTCGTCGGCTTCGACGATCACCCCATCGCCGACATCTGGAACCCCGGCCTGACCACGTACCGCCAAGATTTCGCCCGCGCCGGACGCGCGGCCGTCGAGCTCCTCCTCGAAAGGATCGACGCCGAGCGCGCCGGCAGGGCCCTGCCCGCCCGGAAGGTCGACGTGCCCGGAGAGATCGTCATCCGGGAATCCGCAACCGCCCTCGGCGCTGCGAGGAGCGGAAGCCCCGCGGGGTCGAATCGCGGATGAAACGCGAACTCGCGCGCGCCCAGGCCCGCGCGCTCATGGAGGCCTCGGGCCTGGGCGACTGGCGCTTCCGTTTCGACACGGCGCGGCGCCGAGCGGGATCGTGCATCCATTCGACGAGGACGATCACCCTGTCAGGCCCTTTGACCGAGCTTTATGACGCCGACACCGTGCGCGGGGTGATCCTTCACGAGATCGCGCACGCCCTGGTCGGCGCGAGCCATCGTCACGATGCCGTGTGGAAGAAGCAGGCGCGCGCACTCGGGGCGCCGGATTCCGCACGGCTTCCCGCTTCGCTCCCCCGGCCCGAAGAGCCCTGGGTGGGGACCTGCCCGAAGTGCGGGGCTCAGAGGCGCCTCTTCCGCGCGCCCCGTCGCGTCACCTCCTGCGGGGTCTGCGCGAGGGTTTTCGACCCCGAGCGGATCCTTTGGTGGGCGCGAGACGGCGAGCCGGTCGAGCCCGGCGGGCCCTACGCGAGGGAGCTGGCGAGGATGCGTCATGCTATGCCCCCGATCGGCGCTAGGAGTCGAGACCCGCGCATGCGCGAAGACACGAGGGTCTAAGGGGCCGCCTCCTCCCAGGCTTCGCTTCTCACCCTCGCGGCGGCGGGTGAATTCGGCTACACCGTCGCCTCGCGGGGACGGCGCGCGGCCCCCGTTCCCCTCGAGGAAGCAGCGGGGCGGGCGGAAACGACGCCCTTCGATCGCCCCGAGCCGCCCCCGCACGGCACATGAGCACCGCTCCCGGAGGCTAATCTGGAGACCTGAAGATCGGAGCGCCGGTCCGAGGAGCACCCGCAGGCGACGACGACAGGAGTGACATGAGCGAGCAGTCCGCGACCCGACTGGCGACGAGCAAGGACGCATCAGACGCCCCCGAGCGCGAAATCCTCACCTGGGAGCTCTTCGGCACCGCGTCACGCGAGCTCACGACCCAGATCGTCGAGTCCGGATGGATCCCCGAACTCATCATCGCGATCGCCCGCGGTGGGCTCATCCCCGCCGGTGCAATCTCGTACGCGATGGATGTCAAGGCCTGCGGCACGATGAACGTCGAGTTCTACACCGGCGTCGGCCAGACCCTCGAAGAGCCCGTCCTCCTTCCGCCCCTCATGGACGTGTCCGCGATGAACGGGAAGCGCGTCCTCGTCGTCGACGACGTCGCAGACTCCGGCAAGACGCTCAAGATGGTCATGGACCTCATCGCCACCCACGGCCTCTCCCTCGACGGGGAGGCGCCCGTGAAGGTCGATGCGCGGTGCGCGGTCATCTACAAGAAGCCCGTCTCGATCATCGAGCCCGACTACGTGTGGCGGAATACCGACAAGTGGATCAACTTCCCCTGGTCGACGCTCCCCATCATCACGGCCTGACGCCCTCGCATCATGATCATCGAGGGCGGCCCCGCTGATCCGGGCACGGAAGACGGCCCCTCCGCCGTCGCCGTCCCCCGCGCTCATTCAGGCGAGCGGGCGCTGGCCTCGCTGTCGATCGCGCAGCAGGTCGCCGACCTCGTCCTCCACCGCCTCGCCCGCGGCGAGGACCTGAGGGTCCTCGGACTGACCGGGCCCCCGGGGACCGGGAAGACCACCGTCGCCCAGCTCACCGCCGAGATCCTCGAGACGGCGGGGGTCGAGGTCGCGGGCCTCGCCCCGATGGACGGCTTCCACATGTCGAACGCGCTCCTGGACGATCTCGACCGGCACGATCGCAAGGGCGCGCCCGACACTTTCGACGTGTGGGGCTTCACCGCCCTGCTCGAACGGGTCCACCGGGCCCGCGGACCGGTCCTCGCCCCCGACTACAGGCGCGACCTGCACGAGCCCATCGCCGCATCGATCCTCCTGCCCGCAGAGGGGATCGTCATCACCGAGGGGAATTACCTCGCCCTCGACGAGGAGGGCTGGCGCGAGGCCCGCGCCCTCATCGACCTCCTCGTTCACATCGACACTCCCGTCGAGGACGTGTACCGCAGACTCATCGCCCGGCATGAGGCCTTCGGCCGTGATCGCGCGGACGCCGCCCACTGGGTGAGGACGGTGGACGCCCCGAACATCGAGCTCGTCGCCGCCTGCCGCGATCGGGCCGACGCGGTCGTGTCCGCTGAAAGTTGAGAGGCGCACGCCGTCTATCCAACGATTGTCAGACGGGGAAGCGATTGCTAGGGTTTCCGGAATGACCGATTCGCCCGCGGAATCCGCCGAGCCCGCTCCCCACCCGAGTCCCGCCGAGGATGAATTCCCCGACTGGAAGCGCCGCGTCGGCCTCTTCCTCGGCGCCCAGGCGATCTCCCTCTTCGGATCGAGCATCGTCCAGTACGCGATCCTCTGGCACCTCACCCTCACCCTCAAGCAGGGGTGGGTCATCATGCTGTACTCCGTCGTCGCCTTCGTCCCCCAGGCGATCGTGTCCTTCTTCGGGGGCACGCTCGCGGACAGGATGAACCGCAAGACGGTCATCGTCGCATCGGACTCCGTGATCGCCCTGGTCACCCTGGGACTCGCCGCGTGGATGGCGCTCGGCGAGGCCTCGCTCTGGCTCATCCTCGCGGCCGTCGCGATCCGCTCCATCGGCCAAGGGTTCCAGCAGCCCGCGGTGAGCGCCCTCCTCCCCCAGCTGGTGCCGTCCGCCCAGCTCATGCGCATCAACGGGATCAATCAGACGATCGCATCCGCGATGGCCCTCCTCTCGCCGGTCGTCGCCGGCGCGGTCTACGGGTGGGGCGGCCTCATCCCGACCTTCTGGATCGACGTCGTCACCGCCGTCATCGGCGTCGGCATCGTCCTCACGATTCCCGTCGCCACCGTCCGCTCGGGCGCCGAGGCCGGGACCTCCTTCACGCGCGACCTCGTCGAGGGCATCCGCTACGCCTTCGGGCACCGGACCATCGCGTGGATCCTCGTCGTCTACACGGTGATCTTCACGCTCGTCGTCGCGCCCTCGTTCCTCACGCCGCTGTTCATCGCGAAGGACTTCACCGATGCGGTCTGGCCCCTCACGGCCACTGAGCTCGCCTTCTCTGCGGGCATGCTCCTGGGCGGCATCCTCATCTCCTCGGTGGGCGCCAAGTGGAATCAGTCGCGGATGCTCCTCGTCTCCTGCCTGAGTTTCGGACTGCTGTCGGCGGCATTCGGCCTCACCCCGCTCCTCGGCGCCCGAGTCGGCCTCTGGACGATCTTCGCGCTCATGTTCGTCCTCGCCGTGATGATCCCCTTCTTCTCCGCACCCGTCATGACGCTCCTTCAGACCGGCGTCGAAGCGGAGTTCATGGGCAGGGTCTTCTCCGTGACGAACATCGTCGCGGTCCTCGCCATGCCGGCGGGCATGCTCGTCCTCGGACCGCTCGCCGACCGCGCCCCGATCGCCTGGATCTTCGTGATCACGGGCCTGATCGCCTTCACCTTCACCGCGATCTCCTTCGCGGCTCCTCCGGGACGCGAGGTGCTGGCCCACTCCGCTCGCCCCTGCGCAGGGGGCCTTCCGGCGGATCAGGGGGAGGCCGCTGTCTCCGGGGAATCCTGAATCCCGGTCTCCGGCCGGCTTGCGAGGTCCGCCTGAGGCGAGGGACCGGGCCGACTTGCGGGGTCCGGCCGGGCCGACTGCCCCGGCTTCTTCCCGAGGGCGAAGGCCAGCCAGACCGAGCCGAGCAGACCGGCCCCCAGCCAGATGAAGAACCAGGGGAATCCCGGTAATTCCGACTTCGAGCCGAGGGACCGTTCGGCCTGCGGGGAGGCCGGGTTCACTCTCGTCCCGGTGACGAGGATCCTGTGCGAGTTGATGCCCAGCGGCGTACAGGTCACCAGCGTGATCAGATCCTCGCCTTCGACGAGTTCCAGGAGCTCGTTCGCATCCGGATCGACCACCCGCGTCGCACGGACCTCGTATTCGAGGATCTCGCCGAGGACTTCGATGGTGAAATGGTCCCCGACTTCGACTTTGTCGAGGTCGGTGAACATCTTCGCGTCGGCGAGGCCCCTGTGGGCGGCCAGGACCGAATGCGTGTTGACGCCGCCGACGGGCAAGGAGGTGCCTTTGAGGTGCCCGACTCCCTGGAGGAGGGTCTCTTCGGCGGTCCCGTGGTAAACGGGAAGATCGAGGTCGATGGAGGGGATTCGCAGGCGCGCCATGAGGCCGCCGCCCACCGTGAGGAGACGCTCGTAGTCGTAGGCTGAGGCGCTCTCCGCTTCCGATGTCGGGATGTTCGCCCCCGCTTCATAGGAGGCCCCCATGGTCAGAGCCTCGTTGTAGGCGTGCGCCTCGGCGAGTTGGATCGCGGCCGCGGGCGAGGCCGCATCCACTTGCGCCTCGTAGTCGTCGACGATCTTCGACTGCCCGTACTGCGTATTCCAGGCGGCCGCCGTCGGGTAGGTCATCACGAGGAGCGCCGTGAAGGCGACGAGGGCGACGAGGATCGAGGCGATGTCCGGTCGGCGTTGGAATACTCGCACTTCTTCTTCCCAGTGGGTGATCGCTATGAACACCGAGTCTGCCATCGGTGGCGGGCGCCCGCCACGAGAACGGACGCCCGCTTCCCCGACGGCATCCGATCAGTGCTTCGCTTCGTAGGCGCGAGTCTGCGTCTCGCGCCGCTTCTTCACCGCCGCACCGAGTGCCGCGATGAGGGCGAGGACGAGGGCCGCCGCGTAGATCGTATCCGCCGCGCGTCCGCCGGTCATCGGAATCGCGACCCCCGGGACCTTGTCGTTGGTCAATCGGACTCGGCCCCAGGCGCCGTCGCTCGGCTGGGCGTCGACGGATGCCCCGGGCTGCCCTTGGGTCGCCATGACGAGCAGACGGGGCTCGCCATCGGCGCCGTAGGAGAGATGGACGTACCAGACTCCCGAGGGCTTGGCGTATCCGACGGGCGGGTTCTTCTCGAGAATCCGGTAGACGCCGGATTTGAGGGAGAGGGGGATCCGCCCCGTGGAGTCGGTGATGAAGGTGCCGATCTCACCGGCGACCACGGCGTTCCCGGGATCGCCCGTCGGCAGTTCGCCGAGGGTGGTCTTCTGGACAGTGAGAACGGCGTTCTTCAGGGGCTGCGCGGTGTCCCCGTCGGCCTTCTCCAGGATGAGGGTGCGGGGCGGCACCGTCTCGTAGGCGGCGGAGAAGGGGTCGGAGTCGGAGACTTCGCCGACGATGCTCGTCCCATCGGGAGTGATGCCCGCGGTGACCTTGAGCGTGTTCGTGTGCGCGGGGGCGCTGGCGGTGAAGGCGATCGCATAACGACCGAGAACCTTGTCCCCCGGTTCAAGGACGATCTCCGCGCCCGCATCGTCGACGAGCACCCCATCGGCGTCGAGCTTCGCCTGGATGATCGTCGCGTCCGTCGCGCGCTTGACGAGGACGCCCCGTGCGAGGACGGCGGGGTTCCCCTGGTCGGTCGTGTCGCTCAGTTTCACGTGAGTGAGCTTCTCCGAACCGGTGTTCGCGTAGGTGAAGGTGTACGCCTGCGTGCGCGGGTCGCGATCCGCGTCGTCGACGCGTCCGGGGGTTTCCAGCTGATCGATGTCGGTCGGAAGCGGATCGGCGGGCGTCGGGGTGGCGAGTTGCTCGTCGAGCTCGTCCTCCGCCGTGATCGCGTCCATTTCGGCCTTGTCAGCGGTGTCCTTGATCGCTCCCTTGACGAGGGCGATCTGCGCGTCGATCGTACGGAGGCCGAGGTCGGCGTAGCCGGATTGGATGTTGTAGGTCGATTGAGCTCCTCGGCCTTCGTTGACGATCCCGACCGTGTCGGAGTCGGAGTCCACGGCCGAGTGGGGATCCAGGTCCCCCGTCCGGACCGGGGCCCAGGAGCGCTGCACGCCGTTCTTGTCGTTCCCCTGCCAGCCGGTGGAGGCGTAGCGCACGATGACCTTCGTGTCTTCGGGGATTCCTGTGACCTTCCAGGAGCCGTCGGCTTTCGTGTAGGCCTCTCCGAGCGGGTTGCCATCGAGGTCGGTGATGAGAACCTTCATGCCCTCGACCCGTCGATCGGCGTCATCGCGCTGGTTGTTGCCGTCCTCGTCGTACCAGACGACGCCGGACAGGCCGCCGAGAATGTCGTCCGCAGCGGGGATCTTCGCCGGGGTCTGGTCGGACAGGTCATCGACCGGGCGGTTCTCCAATTCGACGCCCGGTGCCGAATTCGTCCCGGAGGTCTTGTTATTGATGATGCCCTGCGGGAAGAGGGAGGTCGTCTTGCTGAGGACAGGGATGTCGGGGATTCCTGCGGCCATGTTCGTACCCGTAACGGGGATGCTCGAATAGGCGGTGATTCCTTCTCGCGGAGTCTCCACCGAGCTCGTCCATGCCTGGTTGCCGACCCACAGTTCATTCTCCTGCTTGGCGACCGTGCCGGTGACCGTCACCCTCACCGTCTGGTCCGGCTTCAGGGTCATCGGCAGGGCGTAGGACCTGTTGACCCAGCTCCGTTGGTCGAGTGCCGTCTCCTGCTTCTCCGAAGAGGGAGTGAGAACTTGGGCGTCGAAGGTCTGTGAAGGAACAGGCAGAACAAGATTCGCCTGCATCGTGTACGGGTCAGCCGTCCAATAGCCATCCGTCGTCCAGACCCCCACACCGCCATTGAGAGGCAGGTCCGCGACGATCCCGAGGGAGCTTCCGCTAAGCCCTTCAATCTTCGCGGAAGAGGCGTCATGCTGCACGAACCAGTATCCCTCGCTCGTCCAAACTCCTGAGCCCATGCCGATCGTTGCCGGGTTGAAGCCCACCGCGCCGAGGACCTCACCGCGGACTCCTTCTGCTTTGGCGACCGAACCGTATTCGGAGACGATCCAATAGCCATCGCTCGTCCAGACTCCCGAGCCTCCATTGGACAGGGGCTCGTTCCCTACAGCGCCCAGAATGTCGCCCGTGATCCCCGAAACTTTCGTCGCATGACCGGTGTAATCGACGCGCCAGTAGCCTTCGGAGGTCCACACGGCAGAGCCTCCCCGACTGGAGGTGGGAGACACGCCAGTCGCGCCCAGAATCGTGCCCGAAATACCGGCGACCGAGGTTGCTTTCCCGTCGGCGTCGATGAGCCAGTACCCCTCGGAGGTCCAGACGGCAGAGCCTCCGGCGCTCAGGGGGGAATCACCGGTGATCCCTTGGATCTCGCCGCTCAGTCCGGATACTTCGTTCACGGTTCCATCGGATCGGACGAGCCAGTAGCCATCCGTCGTCCACACGCCCGATCCGCTGTAGGCAAGAGGGGTCGAACCGGTGGCGCCACGTACCGAGCCCGTGATCTGTGAAATCTTCGATACTGTTCCGTCGGGCTTCACGTGCCAGTAGCCCTCTGTAGTCCAGACGGCCGAGCCTTGCGATTGCAACACTGTCTTCGGCCACGAACCGACAGCTCCAAGAATCGTTCCGCTGAGCCCTTCGACCTGAGAGGCCGCGCCCTTTGAATCGACCAGCCAGTAGCCTTCGGCGGTCCACACGGCAGAGCCCCCGTATTCGGCGGGCCCGAATCCCACTGCGCCCAGGATGCGGCCCTTCACTCCGGCGACCGGAATGACTCTTCCTCCGCTGACGATGGAGTAGCCCTCATCCGTCCAAACTCCAGAACTGTTCTGGCTCGGGTATGCGCCGACCGCTCCGAGAATCTCGCCCTTCTGGGTGAAGCTCGCCGTCGCCTTGACATTGAAGACCTCAGAGCTCGTCCGGTCGTTGAGCGTCAGATCCCGAAGCGCCGTGTTCCCGGAGTTCTCGACGTCGATGGTCCAGGTGAGATCAAGGGTGCCGTTGCCATTGTCCTTCACCGAGGCGGGGCTCTTGTCGAGGCCGAGGTCGGCGTTCGGCGTGTAGTAGCCGTAGTCGTGACCGCTGGACCTCGCATCGATCCCGAGGCGCACTTCAATGGTCGAGGACGATGAGGTGAAGATCTTGCGTCCTGAACGGGTCTGCTCGGTCTGCTTCTTCACATTGAAGCGGTTCGTGGCCGATGCCTTGAGGTCGCCGTCCGCGCCGTCGGAGGAGCCGTTGATCGCGGACACTTCGGTGGAAGCGTCTTTGCGCTCCACCTTGGGCAGAACCACGCGGTAGTCACCTGAATGCAGGCCGGTGAAGGAGTACTCGCCCTTGTCGTTCGTCGTCGTCTCCCGACCGGGGACATTCGTCCACTTCCCCGCCTGATCCTTCGTCTGAAGCACGACGTGGACACCGGAATAGCGCTTCTCGGGGGCATCGCCGTTCCCGATTCGCGTGTCCTTGTCCTGGTCGTTCCACACGATGCCCGAGATCTGGGAGGAGACGACCCGCGAATAGTCGGGCCATGCCTGAATCGTCTTGCCCGATCTGGGATCGACTGTCGGAGAGAGCCATGCGAGGTAGTCGTCGCCCTCGGCATTGCCCTTCGGGGTGATCGTGAAGTGGATCTGAGCACCGGCCGTTTGCGCCGCGGAGGTGTTGCCCTGCGCTTCGATGCGCATGAACTTCGCATCAGCGGGGATCCCCGTGAGATCAACGGTTCCATTCGCATCGATCGTCTTCGTGACGCCCGAACCGCCCGAGGTCGAGGAGAAGACGATCTTCGACCCCGCCGGCGCGTTCGTCACCGTCACCTCGGAGAGGGTGTAGGAGCCCTCGTACTTGCTCCTGCCGATCCCCGAATAGCGCCCGCTCGTGTCAAGACCCGTCGCAGGATCGATCGAAATGGCCGGATTGTAACCGTTGGTCGTATTGACCTCGTTCATGTATTCGATATCCCCATTGTTCGGGAGCTTGATCTCCTGCTTCCACTGAGTGGAATCAGCAACGCGCCCCATTGAGACGTAGGCGGTCCATCCGAGGGTGTCGGAGATTTCAGTCTTGCGCTGATCCGCGGCGATGAAAGCGGAGGTCTCCGTTGAGGAATTGACGGACGCGGAAGCCGAGCTCGTTGAGGGCCCGGTCGTGCCTGCGGGGAGGACCGCTCCCACGGCCGGGTAGTTAAGGGTCGTGCTGGAGGAGATGACGCCGACGACCGAACCCGAAGCGTCATAGGGATTGGCGACGGTCTTGACACTGAAGGACGCCTCCCCGAAGGTCCAATCCTGACCGCTCGCGATGAGCGGAGCTCCCTGCTTGGTCTTGAGCACCACGGTCTGAGCGTTGATCGATTCGATCTCCCAGGGCGAGTCCTCACTGAGGATGAGAGTCTGGGGGTCGTAGAGGGGATCAAGGGTGAGCGTGGCGGTCGCCGAGTGGCCCTCCGTGGAGGCCGGTCCTTGAATCCTGTGAGTGAAGGCCCAATGGGTCAGGTATCGCCCATCTTTCCCGGCGACGAGCTGCCCCTCATCGGCGTTCGTGATTCCGCTGGTCAGATTCGGTGCCGTCGGAAAGATCAAAGGTTCTTCGACTTTCCACGGATTGGAGAAGGACTTCCCCGCATCCATCGAGAAGTTGCCCTCGGAGACGAGGAGCTTGCCCTTGTCCATGGGCATCTCGTAGTCGTTTCGAGCCTTCGCGGGCCAGAACACCTCCACGCGGGAGTTGCCGCCCACGCCCGTGGTGAAGGCGGAGGCGTCGAATGAGACTCTCGAACTCGTCGCCCCTTCCGGCGCAGCGTCTGTTTCGACCCAATCAGAGCCGACGAGCCATTCGACGGTGTACTTCGAGGCGTCGATCGGGGATCCGTCGACCGTGACGACGACCGCCTTCGAGGTGTCATAGTCCTCGCGCCGATGCGTTTCTTCCGTCGTTACGGTGTTGATGGCGTCCGTGACGACGACGGAAGACGCCGGGGTGTCCTGAGACAGGCTCCTCGGTCGGATCGTCAGCCGATGCGCGAGCGCGTTGTCGGCGGTCACACCCTCACGGTTTCCGCTGTAGTCCGAAGAATACGGGTAGGTGACATTGTCGAATTCGTTCCACCAGTCGCCGGTCTGCCAGTGGACGTTCTCCTTTTCGAAGAGCGTCTTATCGAGGTTCCTCGGCGCTCCGACGTCGTATCGCCAGATGCTCTCCGGCGGCTCCACGTAGTAGCGCCACAGCGCCTTGGAGTAGTTGTTATTCGGCATTTGGGAGCCGTCTTTGGCGCCGACCGGATTTCCTTCATGGGTGTAGGTGGAGGTCGGATAGCGCGCATCGCGCCCGTTCCCGGGATCGGGGATGTTGGCGAGATCCCCCTGCTTGAAGGAGTCGGGAGAGACCTCGAGCCGGACCTGGTAGACCGCGGGCGAGGAGCCCTCCTTGGGAAGCGCCTCCGCCGGGATCACGTATTTCAGGGTCTTGTCCCCGGAGCCCGAGACCGCCTTGAGCACGCCGTTCACGGGGGTCAAGGGCGTCGAGTCGATCGTCCAGGTCGTTCCCGCGGGGAATGAGGAGACGTCGATATCCGTCTTCCATTCCCCGCTGGCTGAAATGCCCGCTGAGGAATAGCCGTTCGGCTGAAGGGGAAGGGGCGCGATGTGGAACTCTCCGCCTTCTGAAGTCTGCGTGTAGTCGCGGGAGTACCAGTTGTCCTTGGTGTCGACGGTGAGGTCGGCCATCGGGATCGAGACGACCGTGACCTCGTTCGAGATCGAGTTGGACGAATAGGGGCCGTTGCTCAGGGTCGCCTGGATCTTGTTGCCCCCGACGGCTTTGCCGCCGGTGTCCTTGGCGCGCACTCCGACCGTTCCGCTCAGCTGAGCGACCGCGCCGCGCCCGATCTTGAGAGCGACGCCGACGCATGACGCGTCATTCACGGCCTTGACGACGGGCGAGGAGAAGGAGAGCTTGGAGAAGTCCGCGAGCTCGAGAGCCTTCCCCTCCCCCAGATCGGTGAAGGAGATGCAGAGTGTGCGTTCGTCACCGGCGACGATGTTGAGGTCGATCTGGTAGGTGACGAGGTCTCCCGATGCGACGACGCCGTCGTTCGCGGTGTCGTCCCCCGGATGGTAGCCGTTCTTCGTGTTGACGAAGGTTTCGGTCCCCGGACCCGAGTGGGTGCCGTCGGAGAGGACCTTCACCGCGACCGTGTCCTGCGGAGTGAAGGCGGCGCTCGCGGGGGCGGCCGTGCCGATGAGTCCCGCGAAGGCGAGGGCGAGTGTCAGGCTGGCGGAGACGGGGACGAGGCTTCGACGCCGGGAGGGGAGGTGCACGGGGGTCCTTTCAGACGGTCCGCCATGATCGCGGGCGGGCCGGATCGAACGATCCGAGACGGAGGTGCGCCTCCTTCGGCGCCGAAGCGCCGAAGGAGGCGTGTTCTCACTGTTCCTTCGAGTCCTGAGAGCGGCGCTTCTTCGCGAGGATGAAGGCGGCTCCGAGGGCGGTCAGGGCGAGGGCGCTGCCGCCGATGATCATGAGGAGACGACCGTTGGCACCGGTCATCGGCATGTCGACGATCGGGACCCTGGTGTTGTTGATCGTCACATCGTCAGCAGTCGTGGTGCCCGCCTGGATGGCCACGGCTTTGAAGGGGTCTGCGGGCATGACGTAGCCGGCCGGAGCCGCGGTCTCCTTGAGGACGTAGCAGCGCTTGGCGTGATCGAGTGCCATCGCGTCTTCGACAGTTCCGGCCGGGAACTCCTTCGAATCGACGAAGAGGCCCTCGATCACCACCTTGCCTTCAGCATTGGTAGTGAACTCGGTCTTGCCGTCGACCGCAATCGCATCCCCTGTCGACTTCTGAGTGGAGCAGTCAGCGGCGAAGGGATCGGTCGCGTTGTAGATCTCGAAGGTGGCGCCGGAGAGGGGCTTGTTGTTGCCCTTGTCGGTCTTCGTGATCACGAGGTCGCCCCAGGAGGACTTCACGGTGTTCGTCGGGAACGGGGGAACCTGCGGATCGTTCGGCGGAGTCGTCGGGGGCTCCGGCGGATTATCCGTCTTCGGTTCGGTATTCACGTAGAAGTTGGCGGTGTTGGGGATCTCGCCGTTGGCGGTGATGGTGTTCGCCATCGCCTTATAGGTGACGCGCACCTGGGCGTTCGGCCTCTGCTGAAGATAGCTCAGACCCGCTCGCGTGAAGGAGATCGTCGTCCCCGTGGTCGTGTCGACCTTGTACAGATTCACATCGACCGCCGTGAAGCTCGAAGCATCCGCTTCTTTGATCTCGACTGCGGGCACGGAGCCTGAGACATTGCCCGTCTGCATGACGTCATTGACCATGAAGTAGGTGAACTGGTCGGTCTTGGCGATCGAGGGGACCTTGACGGTGACCGGGTATTCGATCTGGTCGTCAGTCTTCAGACCGTTCTTCGTCACCGCGATCCCCTTCTTCGGAGCCTCGATGACGACGTTCTTCGGATAGACGTTGACCTCGTAGAGCCAACCACTGGCCGCATCGGCCGTCGGATTCGGCGTCGGCATGGAGACGAGGAAGGGCATTGCGCGCTTCTGCACGGATGCCGGAGCCTGGGTCTCGCACAGGAGGTAGAGGCCGACGGACAGATCGCTGATGGAGGCCTCGCCCTGGGCATTGGTCTGCTCCGAGGCCTTGCCTTCAGCGAAAATAGCGGAAGTATTCTTACCGTCGGCAAGCGTGAGCGTCGGGGTCGTCCAGTTCGCCCCGCAGGCGTCCGCAGGGACCTTGATCTTCGACATCATCTCCCAGTCGGCCTGCTTCTTCGGGTCGACATTGGTGATCCGGTAAGCGGTGAAAACGACGCCGGGAACCGGTGCGCCCTTCGCCTCCGGCGTTCCGGTGGGGCTCGCCGTCTCGGGGGCGAGTGAGCCGGACTCGTACTTGTGGATCTTGATCGCGCCCTTCGCGTTCTGGTCGATATTGCCCAGATCGGTCGCCAGAGGGGCGGCGAACGCCGGTCCTGTCAGAGCGAAGGCGAGCGCGGCGATCGAAATCGCCGCAACACCGGACTTGAGTCTTCTCATCGGCTGGTCGTGTCCTCTCGTTGTGCAACCACACTGGTGAAGGGGAGTCCGGCATCCGGCAGGGACCCTCACCCGGCGCGGAGGCCGACCACTGGTTTGCCGATAAAGAAACCGGGTATTCAATGCTATCCCATTTATCGCGCAATGCACGCCGAAGCACGGAAACCGAGTATGCGATATGCCTCATTCGCCGAAGAACACGAGGGACGAACCTGGGGCCCTTCCGGCCTCCGGGACGCGAGGTGCTGGCAAGCACCCCGACCCCGCAGGCAGCCGAAGGCGAATAGCCGGGCCACCCGCCCTCCCGCCCGGCCCTACGAGGAGCGGAGAGCCTCCCGCGCATGCGCGAGCACGAAGGGCGTCGTGCGCTCGACGACCTCGAGAGTCTCGACGAAGTCGGAGTATCCCCCGTACCAGGGGTCGGGCAGATCCGTGTCGCCGGGACGCGCCTCGGGATCGAAGTCGCGGAACAGGCGGGTCTCGGGACGATCCGCTCCGCGGAGCCCCGCGCGTTCACGCAGTCGATTCAACGCGGCGAGGTGGTGCCCGGTCATCGCCAGGACGAGGTCCCACTGCCCGAGCTCATCGGAACGCACCTGACGCGCCCGATGGTCGGGGACGCCGTGCCCGTTCTCGCGCAGGACCCGCGCCGCCCGCCGATCGATCGGGTTGCCCTCCTCCTCGTCGGAGACGCCGGCGGAATCCACCTCGATCTCAGCGGCGAGTCCCGCCGCCTCCACCGCTTCGTCCAGCAGCTGGTGCGCCATCGTGGAGCGGCAGATGTTCCCCGTGCACACCATGAGGACCCGCATCATGAGGCCGCCCTCGAGCGGAGGAAGGCGCGGACGGCGGCCGCGGAATGACGGGCCGCCTCCTCGGAATCCATGTGGAAGTCCTGGTCCGCACTCGGACCGCACAGGTCGGACACCGCCCGCAGGCTCACCCAGTCCACGCCCGCCGACCAGGCGACTTGCGCCATCGCACAGGTCTCCATGTCGGCGCCGATCGCGTCGGGGAAGCGCTCGCGCATCGGGTCCGCGAGCGGCGCGGTGATGAAGGAATCGGAGGAGACGACACGACCTGCGCGCACCGGGTGCTCCAGCCCCCCGCCGAGGGCTTCGACCTGGGCGATCGTGGCCGGAGCCGTCGTGTAGTCGACCGGCATTCCCGGCACCTGGCCGGGCGCGTATCCGAAGGCCGTGGCATCGGCCGCGCCGTAAATCGTCGTCACGCCGGCGGCGATATCCCCGACCTCGATCTCGCGGGCCAGTCCGCCGGTGGTTCCCGCGGCGATGACGATCTGCGCATCGACGAGGGCGAGGGCGCGGGCCGTCGCCGAAGCGGCATTCGCAAGGCCGATGCCGGACACTGCGAGCAGTACGGGCAGGCCGTCGATCCGGCCGAGCCTGAAGCTCTGCTCGAAGCCGGACGGGTGCCCGAAGCGCAGCTCGACGGGCGAGTCCTCGCCCTCGGGCGCCTCGAGGATCCCCGCCAGGGGCTCGGCCTCCATCGGCATCGCGCACTGGATGACGGCGAGGACCTTCTCGCGGTCGGGCAACTGCAGTCTCGTCATGGGGGAAGTCTACAAACCCGCTCCGCCCGCCCGTATGAGTCGACCCACTCCCGACGACGGGGCGCGCTCATCGCCCCGCGCTCGCCGAACGGGCACAATATTCCCCATGACTGCCCAGCCCGCCTCCTTCCAACCCGCTCCCGACCGCTTCGATTCCGGCGCGCCCACGCCCGCCGCTCTCGTGTCGGGGGAGGTTCCCGCAGCGGCTGCGGCGCACCCGCTCTCCGTGTTCGACATGTTCCGGATCGGGATCGGCCCGTCCTCCTCGCACACCGTGGGACCGATGCGGGCGGGCCTCGATTTCACCACGGAGCTCGCATCCCTCGAGGCCCCCGATTCGATCGAGATCGACCTGTACGGTTCGCTCGGCGCCACGGGCCGCGGGCACAGCACCGACCGGGCCGTGCTGCTCGGGCTGTCGGGCTTCGCGCCGGAGAGCGTCCGCGTCGACGAGGTCGAGGGACTCCTCCCCCGGATCGCGGACACGGGTCGCCTGGAGCTGCCCGGCGGCCGCGCCCTCGCCTTCGACGTGGCGCGCGACATCCGTTTCCTGCCGCGCACGGTTCTGCCCTATCACGTGAATGCGCTGACGATCACGGCCCGTTCGGCCTGCGCTTCGCCTTCCCGTCCGCCCTCGGGGACGACGATCGACGAGGGCGGGCGGGCCGGATCGACGGGCGGCGACGATGTCGTGCTGCGCCGCACCTACTATTCGGTCGGCGGCGGTTTCGTCATGGTGCAGACCAATGAGGACGTCCTCGACCCGCGGGTCGCCTCCCTGGTCGCGGGGGAGTCCGCGGCGACGATCGACGTTCCCGTGCCCCACCCCTTCTCCACGGGGGCCCGCCTTCTGGCCGAGTGCCACGATCACGGGCTCTCCATCGCCGAGCTCGTCCGGCGGAACGAGGAGTCGGTGCGCAGTCGCGCCGAGCTCGAGGGCTACTTGGACGCCGTCGCGGACTCCATGTTCGACTGCATCGATGCGGGGTGCTCCGCGTCGGGGATCCTGCCCGGGGGCCTCGACGTCCCTCGGCGCGCCAAGTCCCTGTCCGAGAAGCTCTTCGCCCGCGCTCTTTCCGGCGGTTCGCCGACCCCGGGCTCGCACTGGGCGTCGACTCCGGAGGATCCGATGCGGGCCATGGATTGGGTGAATCTCTTCGCGCTCGCCGTCAACGAGGAGAACGCGGCGGGTCACAGGATCGTCACGGCTCCCACGAACGGGGCGGCGGGCGTCGTGCCGGCCGTGCTCGGATACCTCGTCTCCTACTGCCCGGAGGCCGGGGCCTCCCTGGGCGCGGCCTCCGGCCCGTGCGAGTGCGGGCCGGCTTCGGCCCCCCTCGCGAGGCTTCGACTGGCATCGGACCGGGCGAACGGGGGTGAAGCGCACGAGCGCCGGCGTCGCGCCGTTCACGACTTCCTCCTCGCCGCGACGGCGATCGGGGCTCTCATCAAGACGAACGCCTCGATCGCGGGCGCCGAGGTCGGGTGCCAGGGCGAAGTGGGATCGGCGTCGGCGATGGCGGCGGCGGGATTGGCCCAGGCCCTCGGCGGGAGCCCCGAGCAGGTGGAGAACGCCGCGGAGATCGCGATGGAGCATTCGCTCGGGCTCACCTGCGACCCGGTTGCGGGTCTCGTTCAGATCCCGTGCATCGAGCGCAATGCGATCGCCGCGGTGAAGGCGATCAACGCGGCGCGCATGGCGCTGTGGTCGGACGGGCGTCATCAGGTGTCCTTCGACGCGGTCATCGAGACGATGCGGCAGACCGGCAATGACATGCTCTCGAAGTACAAGGAGACTTCGGCGGGCGGTCTGGCCGTCAACGTCGTCGAATGCTAAGGCTCCTCGGTCCGTGAGCGCAGGGGTGAGGATTCCGCTCGCGCGGCACGGGGGCTCATGGGGCGACACGCCGAGGGCGTCAGGGGATTTCCGCATTCCTCGCGAAGAGTTATCCACACTTATCCACAATTCTGTGCACGCATGTGAACTGAGACTCCCCACAGCTGTGGACACGGGGACGCCGAATCACACGCATGTCATTTTCCGCATGATCATGGGCCGGATCGATCCTCCCCGATCCGGGGACGGGCCCTCGCGCATCCCCATCGCGACCCCTCTCCCACACCCCGTCCACACTCGATCCACACCGCCGGGAAGCGCTATCCACAGGACGACCCCGAATGAGGGAGGAACACAACATCTTGTGCCCGTAGCCCGGATGCAACACAAGGTGTAGTGTGAAGACATCTTCGGAAGCACTGCTCCGGAACAGCGTCCCCATCCCGGATCGCGAGTGAGAAACCCGCACGATCCCCCTTCCCAAGGAGCCTCAGATGACGATCACCGTCTACTCCAAGCCCCAGTGCCCCCAGTGCGAGGCGACGTACCGCGCCCTCGACAAGCAGGGCCTCGACTACCGGAAGATCGACGTCACCGAGGACGCTGAAGCGCTCGAGTACATCAAGGGCCTCGGCTACCAGCAGGCCCCCGTCGTCATGACCGCCGACGACCACTGGTCCGGATTCCGCCCCGACCGCATCAAGAAGGCCGCCGCCGCGGCGGCGAGAGC
>NZ_JBNOYB010000056.1:0-37914 GCF_050312375.1 Schaalia sp. | reverse complement strand
ATCTGACTCGTCGGAGTCCAGGCGCCCCTTTCTGCATCCGTCTAAGGAGTGCGCTGGCTGCCGCAGATCGAGGGCGTGCCAGCGAAGGACGAGAAGAGAAGTTACGTCTTGGCGTAGTTCGAAACAGTGGGCTATCGTATCCACTAGATATGGTGCTTTGAACATCGAGCGCCCACAAGATCTCGTGGTCGAAGACACCCGCCTCCCGTTGAAAGGATCTGCGTGCCAGCCCGACTCCTCGAACTGCTCCCCTCCCTGCCCATCCGCGAACTCTCCCCCGAGGAATCCCCCGACCTCGTCTATTTCTCCTCCGCCTCCGAGAACACCAAGCGCTTCGTCGAAAGACTCAAACGCCCCGCAGTCCGCATCCCCCTCAGGCCCCGTGTCGAGGGCCTCTTGCGGGTCGGCCGCCCCTACGTCCTCATCGTCCCGTCCTACGGGGGAGGGGACAAGACTCAAGCCGTGCCCAAGCAAGTCGGCCTCTTCCTCAACGATCCGCACAACCGCTCCCTCCTGCGCGGCGTCATCACGGGGGGCAATACCAACTTCGGCGAGCACTACTGCATCTCCGGCCCGATCATCGCAGCCAAGTGCAAAGTCCCCGAACTCTACCGATTCGAGCTCCTCGGCACCGATCGCGATGTCGCACGGGTCGATGCCGGCCTCGACCGCTTCTGGGCCGAGATCGAAGGACGATGACGCGAACGCCGCCTCATCGCGATGCGCAGACGAAGCCCTCGAATGAACGAGGGCGGACAACCACGAGTAACGAACCGACGAAAGGCATCATGAACAGATCAAGCACCCCGACTCCCATCACCGAGCGATCCGTCACGCCCCCGCGCTTCCGGCGCGATCCCGAAGCCAGGCTGCGCCCCATCAACTGGAACCGCGTCGATGATCCGAAGGACCACGAGGTCTGGAACCGCCTCACCTCCAACTTCTGGCTTCCCGAAAAGGTCCCCCTGTCCAATGACCTCCCCTCGTGGAACGCGATGACGCAGGAGGAGCGCACCCTCACGATGCGCGTCTTCACGGGGCTCACCATGCTCGACACGGTTCAGGCCACCGTCGGGGAGGTCAGTCAGATCCAGGACGCGCGCACCGAGCACGAGGAGGCCGTGTACACGAACATCGCCTTCATGCAGGCCGTTCATGCGCGCTCCTACTCCTCCATCTTCTCCACGCTGTGCAGCACCGAGGAGATCGATGCGGCCTACGAATGGGCCGTCGGCAACGACCTGCTTCAACTGAGGGCGAAGACCGTCCTGCGCCACTACTACGGGGACGACCCCCTCAAACGCAAAGTCTCCGCGACGCTTCTGTCCTCCCTCCTCCTCTATGCGGGCTTCTACCTGCCCCTCCACTTCTCCGTGCGGGCCAAGCTCATGAACACGGCCGACATGATCCGCCTCATCCTCAGGGACAAGGCCGTTCACGGCTACTACTCGGGGTACAAGTACCAACGGGGACTCGAAGCGCACGATCCCGAGGAGCGGGAGGCGATGCGCGACTTCACCTACTCGCTCCTCGAAGACCTCTACGACCTCGAAATGAGCTATTCGGGCGCCCTCTACGAACCGCTCGGGCTCATGGACGACGTCGCCGTCTTCGTGCGCTACAACGCGAACAAGGCATTGATGAACCTCGGATACCCTGCGCGTTTCTCCCCCGAGGAGACCGAGGTGAAGGCCGAGATCCTCGCCGCCCTCGCCCCCGGCGCCGATGAGAACCACGACTTCTTCTCCGGTTCGGGCTCCTCCTACGTCATCGGCACCGCCGAGGAGACGAGCGACGAGGACTGGGAGTTCTAGGGCAGCGAGGCGGCCGCTCCAGGAGCGCGGGACGAGAAGCGTCCTGCGAAGAAAGGCCGAAAGGAAAGGCATCATGCACACAGTCGCCATCATCGTCGGCAGCCTGAGAAGGGGATCCCTCGCTCGAAGGATCGCCGAAGAGGTCATCCCCTTCTTCCCCGAGGGCTTCGAAACGCGAAACGTCGATATCGCGCATCTTCCCCTGTACAACTTCGACTACGACGATCCTTCGGTCGCGAGCCTCCGGGTTCCCGAGCCCTACCTCGAGTTCCGACGTGCGATCAAGGAGAGCGACGGCGTCCTCTTCGTCACGCCCGAGAACAATCGCACGATTCCCGCCTGCCTGAAGAATGCGGTGGATGTCGCCTCGAAACCGACCGGGGATGTTGCGTGGAAGAATCTGCCCGCCGGGATCATCAGTCATTCCATAGGACGCCTGGGCGGATACAGTGCTCAGAAGAACCTTCGACTCGCGCTGTCCTACTTCGACATGCCGATGCCGGGCCAGCCGGAGGTCTTCCTCGGCGGATCGCACGAACTCCTCTTTCCGGAAGGAGGGTTCAGGGACGAGAGCACCGTCGAATTTCTGCGCGACTACGTCAAGCGATTCGCCGCCCTCGTGGAGCAGACGGCGAGCCGCTGAGGCCCGTCCGCACGACTTCGCGCACCGGCGCCATCGAACGCGATCGAGGTCGCGAAGAGCGCTTCGCAACAGGGTGCGGGACGTGCGGCCGTCCAGAGCCCGGTCGGTCAATGCCGATTGATAGCCTGTCACCATGGTCTTCTCTCAGGTGTCGGCGAGCAATCAGAACTACCTCAAGGCGGTGTGGACCCTGGGGGAGTGGTCTGATGAGGCGGTCACCGCGACGACCGTCGCGGCCAAAGTCGGGGTGCGCCTGTCCACGGCCTCCGACGCGATCCGCAGGCTCGCCGAGCAGGGCTACCTCACCCACGCCCCCTACGGGGCGGTCGCCCTGACGGAGAAGGGGCTGGCGATCGCCCTTGCGATGGTGCGCCGCCATCGCCTCATCGAGGCATTCCTCGTTGAAACCCTCGGCTACCGCGCGGATCAGGTGCATGAGGAGGCCGAGGTCCTCGAGCACGCGGTCTCCGATTTCATGATCGAGCGGATCGACGCTCAGCTGGGCCGACCCGAGCGCGATCCTCACGGCGACCCGATCCCGCGCGCCGACGGCTCCGTCCCGCGGCTCGGAGCGCTCCTGCTCGCCGAAGCCGCCCGCTCCGCTTCGGAGGGGGGCGCGCTGCGCGTCGAGCGCATCGCCGATGACGATCCCGACCTCGTCCGCTTCCTCGCCGAACGCGGCATCGTGTACGGGGCAGAGGCGGTCCTGCGCGAGGCGCCGCCCTATTCGGAGGCCGTGGCGCTGAGCCTGCGGGGAGCCCAGGAGGAGGTCTCCTTCGGGATGGCGGCCGCGAGGGCCGTCTGGGTCTCGATGCTCGACGAGCGGGCCCCGAAGCGCTGATTCGCCCGTCATCCGCTGCTGACGCCCGTCCGGCCCGTCCTGCTCCGCCTCCTTTCCGCTGACCTCATCGCGCGCTCGGCCTTCCTTCCGGCTGGCGCCATCGTGCTCCGCCCGTCCGCCCCTTCCTCGCCTGCCGTCCGTCCGCTCCGCCCTCGTCGTCGCGCCTTTCCGATGAGGCCGGGCCGGCGGGGGCTCGTCCGTGTGCAGCCGCCCGCCGACCCGGGGTCGCGCGCTCAGTTCATCATCCGCGGTCCGTCACCGCCCGCAGTTCCTCATCGATCCGCGTGTGAACCTCGCGGATCGATGAGGGGAGATTCTCGAATCCTCCGAGGTGCTCGGCGCGGAAGCCCATCTCCTGCTTCCAACGCTCGACATCGATGCTGAGGAGTCGGGCGATGTCCTCCTCCGGCACCTCGAGGCCCGTGCGATCAAGCTCCGCGGCCGTCGGGATCGTGCCCACCGGCGTGCGCGTCCCCGACGCGGTGCCGTCTTGGAAATCCATGAGCCACAGGAGGGCGCGCAGGTTCTCGCGGTATCCGGGCCAGAGGAAGCGCCCGTCGTCGGGATCGCGCTGGAACCAGTTGACGTGCGCGAAGACCGGGGGTTTGCTGAGCCCGCCGAGGATCTTGAGCCAGTGGGCGGCGTAGTCGCCCTCGGAATAGGACATGAAGGGGCGCATCGACATCGGGTCGTAGCGCAGCTGGCCCTCGACGCCCTCGGCCGCGAAGGTCGCCTCGGCGCCGAGGGTGAGCCCGTCGTAGACCCCCTCGGCGATGTCCCTCATGGCGCGGATGAGGGGCTCGCGGTCCCGTGTGCGTCCGCCGAAGATGACGGCGTCGATCGGCACGCCCGTCGGAAGGGAGGCGTCGGCGGCGACGGTCGCGACATTGCCGAGGGCGGTCGCGAAACGGCTGTTCGGGTGCGCCCAGGGCAGGTCTTTGTCCTCTTCGCCCCGTTCGCTGATCGGCGCTCCCGTCCAGTCGAGCCATCCGTCGAGGTCGCTCGGCGGCTCGGGCGTGCGCCCCTCCCACCAGACCTCCTGGGTGCGCTCGTTGTAGGCGACGTTCGTGAAGAGGACGCCGCTCCCCTCGCGGATCGCCGACAGGGCGGCGGGGTTCGTCTCCTCGTTCGTGTCCTTCGCGACGCCGAAGACACCGTTCTCGGAGTTCATCCCGTAGAGCCGACCGTCCTCGCCGGCCCACAGCCAGGTGATGTCATCGCCGTAGAACTCGACGCGGTAGCGCTCGCCGAGGGCGTCGGGCGGCAGGGTCATTGCGAGGTTCGTCTTCCCCGAGGCTGAGGGGAATCCGCCGCAGACGTGGTAGGTGCGCCCCGTGTGCGTGTCCACGATTCCGAGGAGCATGAACTGCTCGGCGAGGAACTTCCCGGACTTCCATCCGTCGTAGGCGGATTGGCGCAGGGAGTGGGCGATCTTCCCCAGGAGGGCGTTGCCGCCGTAGGAGGAGCCGTAGTGGATGATGAGGCGCTGATCGGCGATGGTGGCGAAGAGGCGGCGATCCTCGTCCGTGCCCTGGCCGAGGGTGTCGAGGTCGCCGGTCACGTGGACGGCGCGGACGAAGAAGGACGGGTCGTCGAGTCCGTCGAAGAGGTGGAGGCCGACTCGCGCCATGCGGATCATCTGGAGGACGACGACGCGGTTGTCGGTGATCTGGACGCCCGCGGCGTAGGGGGCCAGGGGCGAGCCGGGGACCGCCATGAGGTAGGGGATGACGTACATCGTCTTGCCCGCGAGGGCCCCTGCGACTCGCTCGCGCTGTGCGGCGAGCACCTCTGATGCGGGGCGCCAGTTGTTGTAGAGGCCCTTGTCCGCGGGGTCCGATGTGGCGACCACGGTGCGCCCTTCGGAGCGGGCCGTGTCCTTGGGGTGGGAGCGCGTGTAGTAGCGTCCGGGGCCCGCCGGGAGGACTTCTCCGGCGTCGAGGGCCTCGGCGAGGAGGCGGGCGTCGTCCTCGGCGCTGATGATCTCGATGCGCTCCGGTGCGGTGAGCAGTGCCCATTCCTCGACGAATGCGCGGATGGCGGGGTTGTCGACCCTGCCGTGGTCGAGGCTGTGTCGGATGGTCGTCAGGTCCATTGAGTCTCCTCCTGTCGGGCGGCACGCCGATCGTGCTCTCCTGGCCCCACAGCTTAACTACGTCATGACGAAGAATGAAATACGTGCCAACGAAGTTTTGAAGGGGTGCAGCTTCGGGCGCCCCTCGGAGGGAACGGGGAAGACGCGCAAGGACCGAAGGTCATGAAGGGGTGGTGAGAAACGCCGTGAGGGGCCGCCTCCTCAGGCGGCCCCTCACGGGCGGTGCGATGCCTTCGTCGAGCGGAGCCGCGGCCCTCCCCGGGCGGGAAGAGCGCCTCAAGCGGGGCGCTTCAGCCGGGGCCGCCCCTTAAGTGGGCGGGCCGCCTCAGTGCGGGCGGGCCCAGAACGGGCGTGCCGCCTCAGAGCGGGCGCCTCAACGGGCGAGCGCCTCGGCGGGGAAGTCCTGCGGCCGATCGGTGAAGATGCCGGCGACCCCCCAATCGGCGAGCTCGCGCGCACGATCGAGATCGTTCACGGTCCAGACGTTGACCTCGAATCCCGCATCGCGCATCTCGGCGACCTCCTCGCGCGTGAGCCCCGTATCGTCGGGGTGGATCGCGCGGCACCCGAGAGCAGCGGCGCCCTCCTGCCAGGTGGGGCCGGGCTGATCCTCGCGCTCGAAGAGCCACCCCAGGGCGACCCGGGGGCGCGCCTCGTGGAAGTCCTTGAGGATCTCATGATCGAAGGACGACACGATGAGACGGGAGGGATCAGCGACCGCGTCGATGGCGACCGAGAGGTTCTCAACGAGGGTCTTGCGCAGCTCGAGCCCGCCGTAACACGGCTTGATCTCGAGGTTCATGCCCATGTGCTGCCCGTTGGCGAAGGAGATGACATCCGCGGCCTCGGGAATGCGCTCAAGGCGGTACGTATCCGAGAACCAACGGCCCGCGTCGAGCTTGCGGATGTCCGAGTACGTGAGGCCGTAGTACCCGCCCTCGCCGCTGGTCGTCCGATCGAGGGTGTCATCGTGTATGACGATGAGGGTCCCGTCGGCGATGACGTCGACATCGAACTCGAACCAGGTCGCCCCGACCTCCCATGCCTTGGAGAAGGAGGCGATGGTGTTCTCGGGAGCGAGGGAGGAGGCTCCCCGATGAGCGTAAATACGGGGGAATCCGGTCATGATCGTCCTTATCGTCCGGGGTGTGTGAAGATCGGCGCGAGGCCGGGCGAGCGGTGACGGGAAGTCACCACAGGTCCGGATGGCTCGCAGGAGTGGGGGCGTCGCCCTCCTGGGCGATGAAGATCGCCTCATCGCGCTTCGTCGGCAGAACCTTCTCGACGTAGGAGGCGATGACCTCGTCCAGCGGAAGATCATGCCCGGCCTGCTGAGCCAGGTACCAGCGGTGCTCGAGGAACTCGTGGAACACCTGGGCGGGCTCGAGCTTGCGACCGAGTTCAGGCGGGATCGCGGCGATGACGGGCTCGAAGACCGTGGCGAGCCATTCGTGCGCCGCGAGTTCGAGCGGCATGGCGGGATTGGCGCTCGTGGCCCGGTAGGTTTCGATGTCGTTGAGCAGGCGCCGGGCCTGGTTCTCCCCGACGTCCATGCCGGTCAAGCGCATGAGCTTGCGGTGGTGGTGCCCCGCGTCGACGACCTTCGGCTGGATGCGCAGCTGCGCGGTTCCGGCGACCGAGGACATCTTGAGCTCGGCGACGTCGAAGCCGAGATCGTTGAGGCGCTCGATGCGCCGGGAGACCTTCCACTTCTGATCCGCCTCGATGGTTTCCGTGCCCGTGAGCTCGGTCCACAGGTCCTCGTAGCGGGTGCGGATGCGATCGCCGATCTCGATGGGGTCGGCGTCCTCGGGGAAGAAAGTGCCGGCCTGGAGGTCCATGAGCTCGCCGATGATGTTCGTGCGGGCGAGATCGACATCGTATTCGCGCTGACCCCGGGTGAGCGCCGGATGCAGCTCACCGGTCTCGGCATCGACGAGGTAGGCGGAGAAAGCGCCGGCGTCCCTGCGGAAGAGGGTGTTCGACAAGGAGACATCGCCCCAGTAGAAGCCGAGGAGATGGAGGCGCACGAGGAGGACCGCCAACGCGTCGATCAAGCGGGTCGCGGTGTCCGGGGTCATGTGGCGGCTGAAGAGCGCGCGGTAGGGGAGTGAGAACTGGAGGTGCTCGGTGACGAGGACGGCGTTGAGCTCCTCGCCCGAGGGGGTTCGCCGTCCGGTGATGACGGCCGTGGGCAGGACCGAGGGCGCATCGAGCCTCGACAGGTCGCGGAGCATCTCGTATTCGTGGTGGGCGACGCTCGGCCCGATCTCCTTGACGGCGATGACGCGGTCGGAGAGCTCAACGAAGCGGACGATGTGCCGTGAGATCCCTCGGGGCAGGGCGGCGAGCAGGGAATCGGGCCATTCCTCGAGGGCGACCTCCCAGGGGAGGTCGAGGAGGGCCGGATCGACCGTTGCGGCCATGATCTCCAGAGCTTCAGGCATGACGCCATTGTCTCATCTGCGGGCCCCATGCGGTCATCGCAGATCGCGAGCCCGGATACGGGCCGGCCCCGCCCTCGTGAATCGAGGACGGGGCCGCAAGGGTGAAGCCGCGTTCAGACGCGCATCACTCCGGAAGGCGCATGCCCGTCGAAGCGGAGAAGTTGTGCTGCTGACCGGGCAGGATGCGGGCGTGGACCACGCCGCCGCGGCCGGGAGCCGTGCGCGGGGCGACGCGGACGATGAGCTGCTTGGCCGAGCCCTCCTCGCTCGAGCCGAGGCCGTGCGCGGCGTCCGCTCCGGCGAGGTGGCCGTAGATGTACGCGTCCGAGCCGAGCTCCTCGACGAAGTCGACCTCGATCGGGATCGTGTTCTCGACCTCGGAGGAGACGAGCTCGAGGCCCTCGGGGCGGAAGCCGATCGTGATCTTCCCGCCGTCCTCGGGGGTGAGGGCGTCGAGGGTCGCCTGCGAGAGCGGCACGCGGGCCGGGCCGAGGATCGCGACGCCGCCCTCGACGTCGAACTTGCCGAGATTCATGGCCGGGGAGCCGATGAAGCCCGCGACGAAGTCGTTGGCGGGGCGCTCGTACATCTCCTGCGGGGTGCCGACCTGCTGGAGGAGGCCGTTGTTGAGGACCGCGATGCGGTCGCCCATCGTGAGGGCCTCGGTCTGGTCGTGCGTGACGTACACGGTGGTGACGCCGAGCTCGCGCTGGAGCGAGGCGATCTGGGTGCGGGTCTGGACGCGGAGCTTGGCGTCGAGGTTCGACAGCGGCTCGTCCATGAGGAAGACCTGCGGCTTGCGGACGATCGCGCGGCCCATGGCGACGCGCTGGCGCTGGCCGCCCGAGAGGGCCTTCGGCTTGCGGTCGAGATAGGGCTCCAGGTCGAGGATCTTGGCAGCCTCGTCAACGCGGCGGTTGATCTCGTCCTTGGGGGTGCCGGCGATCTTGAGGGCGAAGCCCATGTTCTCGCGGACCGTCATGTGCGGGTAGAGGGCGTAGTTCTGGAAGACCATCGCGATGTCGCGGTTCTTCGGGGGGACGTCCGTGACGTCCTTGTCGCCGATGAAGATGCGGCCGGCGTTGACGTCCTCGAGGCCGGCGAGCATGCGGAGCGAGGTCGACTTGCCGCAGCCGGAGGGGCCGACGAGGACGAGGAACTCGCCGTCCTCGATCTTGAGGTCGAGCTGGTCGACCGAGGGCTTGTCATTGCCCGGGTAGATGCGGGTGGCCTTGTCGAAGGTGACGGTTGCCATGTTCTCTATTCCTTCCCACCGGCAGGTACGTGCCGGACGATCCGAGTGGGTCCATTGTCAGTCGGCGGCGTCGCCGACGGCCGCCCAACGTTGTGCGACCGTGCTCAACCTATCACCCGCGGGGCGAGGGTGCATGTGAGTCCCGACACGCGGCCCCGAGCCCTCCCCGAGGGGAAGGCGCCTCCCGCTTGTAGGCTTGGGGCGTGAATGCGGGGGATGAGATCGGCGGCTACGCCCTGGTGCGCCGACTCGGGTCGGGCGGTGCGGGCACCGTGTGGCTCGCCGAGGACGGCGGCGGTTCGAAAGTCGCCCTCAAACTCGTCCATCCCGCCCTCGCGGCCGACGAAGCGGCGCGCCGCAGGCTCGAACGCGAAGCCGCGACGGTGAACTCGGTGCGCTCGGACCGCGTCGCGCACGTGGTCGACATCGAAACGGAGGCGAGCCAGCCCTTCATCGCGACCGAGTTCGTCGAAGGGCCGACGCTGGCGTCCCTGCTCGCCCAGGGCCCGCTGTCGCCGCAGGCGGTGGCCGCCCTGGCGATGGATCTTGCCCGGACGGTCGAAGCGGTTCACGAGGCGCGGATCGTCCACCGCGACATCAAGCCCTCGAACATCATCTGCTCGCTCGACGGCCCGGTCCTCATCGACTTCGGCATCGCGATGACCGATGGGGACGAGCACTTCACGCGCACCGGCCTGGTGTCGGGCACCGCGGGCTACACGGCTCCCGAGCTCCTGCGCGCCCAGGAGGCCGATGACGCCTCCGATTGGTGGGCGTGGACGGCGACCCTCCTGGCCGCTTCGACGGGGCGCCCGCCCTACGGGACGGGGGACGTCCAAGGCGTCATCATGCGGGTGCTCACCGGGGAGGCCGATCTCGCCGGGGTCGACCCGCGGGTCGACCCCGTTCTGCGCCTGGCGCTGTCGCCGGATGCGAGCGCCCGGCCCGGAGTCGACGAGATCGTCGAGGAGCTCGTGGCGGCCTTCGGCCTGCCCCAGGGCGCCCTCGACTCCGACGATCTCGACTGGGCGGCCCTCTTCGCCGATGAAGCCGATCGTGCGCGCACTCAGGTGATCGCGCCGCCGCCTTCGCCGGAGCCCCCCCTCGCGCGTACGAAAGCGATGCCGACCGCGGATGTCACGGTTCCGCTCGGAACCCGGGTCGCACCGCTCGCCCCGCCCCCGGTGGTGCCTTCCGATAGCTATGCGGCGGCGGGCGCGCCCTGGCCGCAAGCGCAGTACCCGAGCGCGCCGGAGGGCGCCCCCTTCCAGTCGAATCCTCACCCGGGCGCTCCCCCAGTCGGCGGCGCACTCTACGCGCCCCTTTCCGTCGCCGTGTACGAGGACTCCGCGGCATCCCCGTACACCCTCGACGCCGGGTACCTTCCCAACTTCCCCCGGGTCCCCTGGGTCCTCGGCCCGGCGCTCCTCATGCCCCTGGGGATGCTCCCGATCCTCATGGGGGCTTCGGGGACCCTCCTCGTCCTCGGACTCCTGCTCGTCGTCGCCTTCGCGGGGGCCTGCCTGAGGCGCCGAGAGCGCCGGCGCTGCAAGGCCGGGGCGAAGCGGGCCTCGGACACCGCGGCGATGATCGCCGCTTCGCCCCTCATGCTGCTCAGGGCCGCCGCCGGTCTCGCACTCTCCCTCGCACTCGGCTTCCTCGTCCCCTACGGGGCGTGGGTCCTCAACTCCTACGCCTCGACCGGCGACCCGATGTGGCAGATGATCCCCTCCCTCGTGACATCCCCGAAGGCCACCATCGGCACCGGGATCATCGCGGACCCGTTCGGCGCGGCAGGGGCCTGGCTGGTGAGCTGGGGCGGCTTGCTGCTCGCCTGGTGCATGCCCTCCGCCGTCGATCTGCGCGACGGCGCGGGCCGATTCACGAGGGCGGTGCTGCGGGGCTGGTGGATGCGCGCCCTCGTCGTCCTCGCGTGCGCGGGTGTCGTATTCGCGACGTGGATTCTTCTCACAGGGGGCATCGCCGGGGCGGCGGCCTGAAGCTCCTCCGGCTACTCTGACGATGGCAATGCAATGGAAGGAGGGCCGATGGCCTCCAAGAGAACTCTCGACGATCCCGTGCGGATGAAGGCGCAGCAGCTGCGTGAAGCCCAGGAGAAGGCGGACCGGCGGACGAGGGCGATCATCATCTCGATCGTCGTCGTGGTCGTCCTCGCGGTGGTGGCGACGGTGGCGATCGTCATCTCCCGGCAGATCGCGAAGAAGTCCGAGGCGCTGACGGCCGATCCGGTCGCCGTCCTGGGCGACTACGCCTCGGGCGAGCCGATCCTGTACTCGCACCTCGGGGTCGGCAAGATCGATGAGTCCCTGCCGACTCTCACCGAGTACTTCGACTACTCCTGCCATGCTTGCGCCGATATCGACGTGCTGATCGGCGCGCAGGTCTCCGCGGGTGCGCAGAAGGGCGAGTACAACGTGAAGTACCAGCCCGTGCAGACCATCGGCTTGGGCTACATGAGTCCTGCGACCTCGGCGTCGCTCATCGTCGCCCAGAAGGACCCCGAGCATTGGGCGGCCTTCCACCATGCCCTGCTCGCCTACTTCTCCACGCAGTTCAGAGCGGGTAAGGGCGAGGTCATCCAGGACATCGACAATTCCTGGAAGCAGGTGAAGGTGATCGCCTCGCAGGTGGGCGTGCCCGAATCCGTCTCCGACGGCTTCCCGGTCAACGTCGTCACCGACTACCTCGCCGCTTCCAGCCAGGCATGGCGGGACGCCCCCGTCCAGGGGCGCTCCAAACTGGGAACCCCGGAGTTCGTGAACAACGACTCCGTGAAGATCGAACTGTCGGGGAAGGACCCGGCGGCGATCCTGGCTTCCCTGAGGGCGGGCATGGGGCTCCCCGTTGATGGGGCTCCGAGCTCGGAATCCGCTCAGTCCGAGTGATGGCGCCGGGCCCCGACGATTCGTCGGGGCCCGCGTCGTCATGGCACACTGTGTGCCGTCGCCGCCTTAGCTCAGTTGGTAGAGCAGCTGTCTTGTAAACAGCAGGTCATCGGTTCGAGCCCGATAGGCGGCTCCGCTGGAAAACGGCCCCGCACCCGGGGGAACGGGGTGCGGGGCCGCTTCCGTTCCGCCCTCATTTCGTCGCTGTGCTAGCCATCGCGCTAGCCATTGGGAATCGCGGCCTTCGCGCGCGTCGGGATCGAGGACGAATCGCGGCGGGCGGCCGAGGCGATGGCGCGGACGATCGAGCACCCGTGGAGCGAGCTGTCCGGGCGGCCTCGTCCGATTCTCCGGATCCACCTTGAATGCCCGCCCCGGACGGCGTAATCTCTGCATCAATCGGAAACCGAAGAAGGTCTCCAGCGTTTCCTTAGGGGCGTCCATGCCAAGAGCCAAATCCGAAGAACTGCGCATCCGCTGCCTCGACGGCGCGATCCTCCTCATGACGGAAATCGGCCCGAATTTCACCATGAGCGAGCTCGCATCCGCACTGAAGATCTCCAAGAAGACCCTCTACGTCTACTTCTGCGACAAGGAGGACCTCCTCCTCGGCGCGGTCGACCGCTGGTTCGACCAGGTCAAGGTCGCGGAACGGGCGATCCTGGAGGACGAAGGACTCTCGACCCTCGAGAAGATGCGGCGGATCATCGCGGTTCAACCCGCCCAGTACCCCCTCCTGTCCTGGAGCGAAGTCGCGCCGATGACCGCGAAGTACCCGCGCGTCTACGACCGGGTGCTCCAACGCCTGGAGACCGAATGGGAACCGACGATCGGACTGATGGAGCACGGCATCGCAACCGGCGAATTCAGACGATTCGACGTGAACATGGCCCGGGCGCTCATCGAAGGCGCATTCGAATACCTCCTGACCCACCCCCTCAAGCGCGAGCACTGGCATCACCACCTCGAAGAGATGGTGGACATCGTCATCTTCGGGGTCGCGGCCCGCGGCGACGACGAGGAGAGGGAATGACACGCTACGCCCTGAATGAAGGATGGGGCTTCACCCCCGACTGGGATGACGCCCTCCTGGGAGCGCCCACCTCCTCGGCGCTCGAAGACGTCCCGGCCAAGCGCCTCTTGAAGGTGCGCCTGCCGCACACGGTCAAGGAGATGCCGCTCGACTGCTTCGACGATGCGGACTTCCAACTCCTGTCCGGCTACGTCCGCCGACTCGAAGTCCCCCGCGAATGGGAGGGCAAGACGGTTCGACTCATCCTCGACGGAGCCGCCCACCGCTCGGAGGTCTTCTGCAACGGCGAATCCGTCGGCGTGCACGAGTGCGGATGGACGGCCGGAGAGTTCGACCTGACGCCCTTCCTGCGCGCGGGGGCGACGAACACGATCGCCGTTCGCCTCGACTCGCGCGAAAGCCTCGACCAGCCGCCCTTCGGCGGAGTCGTCGATTACCTCGCCTACGGCGGGCTCTACCGCGAAGCGCACCTGGAGGTGACGGGCAGGGCGCGCATCGCGGACGTCTTCGCGCGCCCGGATCATCTCGGATCCCTCGGACTCGACGCGCAGATCGAGGGCGAGCTCGACGGCCTGTCGCTCCGCATCGCCCTCGACAGCGCCCGGGGCGAACGGCTCCTCGACGAGTCCCACCCCCTGTCCGAGCATCGCTTCACCGCCTCCTTCCAGGTCGGGGGCATCACGCCCTGGAGCCCGGACCGCCCCGACTTGTATCGCCTGTCGATCGCCCTCGTCGATGACGAGGGGAGCGAAGTGGACGCCGAAGAGCTGCGGATCGGCTTCCGGACGATCGAATGGCGCGCCGAGGGACTCCTCCTCAACGGACGCCCCTTCGCCCTGCGCGGCCTGAACCGCCACCAGTCCTACCCGCATCTCGGATACGCGGTCCCGGCCAGGGCCCAGCGGCTCGACGCCGACATCCTCAAGCGCGAATTGGGCTGCACGGTCGTGCGGACCAGCCACTACCCCCAGTCGCACCACTTCATCGAGCGCTGCGACGAGATCGGCCTGCTCGTCATCACCGAGATCCCCGGCTGGCAGCACATCGGCGGATCGGAATGGAAGACCCGGGCCGTCCGCAACACGATCGACATGGTCCGCCAATGGCGCAACCACCCCTCGATCATCGCCTGGGGCGTGCGCATCAACGAATCCCAAGACGACGACGCCTTCTACGCGCGAACCAACGCCGCGGCGAGGGAACTCGATCCGACCCGCCCCACGACGGGAGTCAGGAACTTCCCCAAATCGCACCTGCGCGAAGACGTCTACGCCTACAACGACTTCATCCACTCCGGATCGAACCGCGGGGTCGACCCGAAGAAGAAGGTCACCCCCGATCCGGGCAAAGGCTACTTCGTGTCCGAGCACAACGGGCACATGTTCCCCACGAAGGCCTACGACGACGAGGAGCACCGCCTGTCGCAGGCGCTGCGGCACGCGCGCGTCCAAGACGACGCCGCAGGGGCCGAGGGGATCGCCGGGGCGATCGGCTGGTGCCTGACCGACTACCAGACTCACAAGGACTTCGGCTCCGGGGACCGCGTCTGCCATCACGGAGTGATGGACCAGTTCCGCAACCCCAAGCTCGCCGCTGCCCTGTACGCCTCGCAGAAGGACCCGTCCGAAGGGACCGTGCTCGAGCCGAGCTCGACGATGGACATCGGCGAGCATCCGGGCGGAGCCCTAGGCGACATCGTCGTCTTCACGAACGCGCAGGCCGTGCGCCTGTACCGCAATGACGAGCTGGTCGGTGAGTTCACGCCGGATCGCATGCGCTTCCCCCACCTGCCCCATCCCCCGGTCGTCATCACCGACACGATCGGCGACCTCATGGAGCGCCACGAGGGCTTCGACCATCGCACCGCCGAAAGGGTCAAACGCGTCCTGAAGGATGCCGCCGCCCACGGCCCGACGGGCCTTCCCCCGAAGTCCATGCTGACGGCCGCCTGGCTCATGGCCTCCAAGCGCTTCACCCTGGAAGAGGCGACGCGGCTGTACAACCGGTGGATGGCCCCCTGGGGCGGCGAATCCGTCGTCTGGCGATTCGAGGCCGTCTTGGACGGCGAGGTGATCGCCTCGTGCGAGCGCGCGCCGGGCAGCCGCCTTATCCTGCGCGCCTCGGCCGACACGCATGTCCTGGTCGACGGCGATACCTGGGACATGGCCACGGTCCGCATCGAGGCCGTCGACGAATTCGGCGCGCGCAGGACCTACGCTCAGCGGGCGCTCCGCTTCAGCGTCGAGGGCGCTGCCGAGCTCGTCGGACCCGACGCGGTCCCGCTCATCGGCGGCGCCTGCGGGGCCTACGTGCGCTCGATCGGCAAGGCCGGTTCGGCCCGCCTCACGGTGTCGTGTCAGGGCGCGGAGCCGCTCGTCGTCGATTTCAACGTGGAGAAGAAGGAGACGCCAGGATGGCGATGAACGGGGCGAGCGCGTCGAGGCCGAAACGGTTCGGCTACGGCGTCGGCGCGATCGGCAAGGACATGGTGTACGCCCTCGTTTCGGGCTTCATCCTCTACTTCTACAACGACGTCCTCGGCGCCTCGGGAGCCTTCATCGGCATCATGATGATGGCCGCGCGCGTCTTCGACGCCTTCAACGACCCGATCATGGGCGTGATCGTCGAGAAGACCCGGACCCGCTGGGGCCGCTTCCGCCCCTGGATCTTCACGGGCACCCTCACGAACGCCCTCGTCCTCTACGCGATGTTCGCCGTCCCCGAAGGGGTGGAGGGCTCCGCCCTCCTCGCCTGGATGAGCGTCGCCTACTTCCTGTGGGGCATCACCTACACCCTGATGGACATCCCCTTCTGGTCGATGATCCCGGCGATCACGAGGCCCGGCAAGGATCGCGAGGCGATGGCCGTCATCGGGCGCACCTGCGCCGCAGTCGGCTACGCGGTGCCCACGGTCGCGACGATGCTCGTCGTCGTCAGGGTTGGCTCGGGCGAACGGGACGGATTCGCCCTCCTCGCGGGCGTCGTCGCAGCGGTCTTCATCATCGCCGAGCTCATCATGGTCGCCCTGGTCAAGGAGGACGCGCCCCGGGCGGCCCTCCCCCCGACCGGGCCCTCCGAGGGGGCCGTCGGGCGCAGCGTCCCGCCCTCGTCCCCGAGGATCTCGGAGATGTTCCGCGCCCTCTTCGCCAACGATCAGGCGATGGTCGTGGTCGTCGGAATCGTCGTCTTCAACGCCTCCCTGTACCTCACCTCGCAGCTCGCGGTGTACTTCTTCAAGTACGACATGGGCGACTCCGACCTCTTCGGCCTCTTCGGGGCGGTCGGCGGCGCCGGCCAGATCCTCGCGATGGCCTCCTTGCCGCTGCTGCGCAAGAGGTGGAGCGCGCGGACGATCCTCACCGGGGCGATCTCGACGACGGTCATCGGCTACATCCTCCTTTTCGCCTTCTCGCTCCTCGGCGTGCGGCAGGTGCCGGCGCTCGCCCTGTGCGCCTTCATCATCTACATCGGCTTCGGCCTGGCGACCGTGCTCACGACCGTCTTCCTCGCCGACACGGTGGATTACGGGCAGCTCCGCACGGGGCGGCGCGACGAGGCCGTGATCTTCTCGATGCAGACCTTCGTCGTCAAGCTCGCCTCGGCGCTGTCGGTCCTGCTCGCGGGCGTCGGCATCGACGTCATCGGCCTGAACCCGGACGCAGCTGTGCAGAGCGCCTCGACCCTCATGGGCCTGCGCGTCCTCATGATGCTCGTCCCGGTCGCGGGCATCGTCTTCGCCCTCGTCTTCCTGCGCGCCCGCTACCGCCTCGACGAGGCCGAACTCGCGCGCATTTCAGAGGCTCTCGGCCGTCGAGGCCAACAGCACGCCGCATCGTCCCCGAGCATCGAGGGCGACAACGCGGCGACGGACTGAAAGGGAAAGCGAAGACGATGATCCGCAAGGCCTCCGGCGTCTGGTGCATCGAGACCGCGCACACGGGGTACTACCTCGCCGAGCGCGGCCCCCTCGTCGAGCACCTCCACTACGGGCGGCGCCTGGAGCCGGATCTGGAGGCGATGAGGGCGCCGATCGCAGTCGCAATGGGGACCGACGTCATCCACGATCCCCTCAACGACCCCGTCCTCTCCCTGCTGCACCTGGGGCTGGAGGTCTCGCCCCTCGACAAGGGGGACTACCGCCCCGGCGCACTCGCGATGAGGGACGCGCGCGGCTCAGCGGTTCACGACCTGCGCTGCGAGGGGATCGAACTGCTCAGCGCGCCCGCACCCGCCGCGGGCCTGCCGCAGGTCCGCGGCGGCTCCGACACCCTCGTCGTCCGTGCCGCAGCGGCCCCGTCGGGGGCGCTCGTCGAGCGCTTCTACACGCCCCTCGAGGACTGCGACGTCATCGTCGTGCGCACGCGGGTCACGAATCGGGGTGAAGGGCCGCTGCGGCTGGAGCGCCTCTTCTCCTACCAGCTCGACCTCCCGGGGCGCGAATGGGAGCTCGTGTCCTTCACGGGCGCGTGGGCGCGGGAGTTCGCGCCCGCGCGGCGCCCCGTCGAAGCCGGGGCCGCCCTCGTCGCCTCGCGCTCCGGCGTCTCCTCCCACTACGCGAACCCCTTCGCGATGGTGTGCTCGCGCGGCGCCGACGAGACGAGCGGCGAGGTCTACGGGACGAATCTGCTCTGGTCGGGCTCCCACGAGACGATCCTCGAGGCCGGGCCCTATTCCACGACCCGCCTCCTTTCGGGCATTCAAACCGAGGGCTTCGCGTGGACCCTCGCGCCGGGCGAGTCCTTCGACTCCCCCGAGGCGGTCCTCGCCTACTCCGCCAGCGGTTTCGAAGCCCTCAGCCATTCGATGCACGCCCTCGTCCGCGAGCACATCGTCCCTCCCCGATGGGCGGGCGTCGAGCGCCCCGTCCTCGTCAACACCTGGGAGGCGATGTACTTCGACCTGTCCGAGAAGCGCCTCGACGCCCTCGCCCGTTCGGCCTCGTCGATCGGCGCGGAGCTCTTCGTCCTCGACGACGGCTGGTTCGGCAGGCGCACCTGCGACGAGCGGGGACTGGGCGACTTCTCGGTGAATCGCAAGCGCCTCCCCTCCGGTTTGACGGGGCTGGCGGGCCGATTGAAGAAGCGCGGCCTCGACTTCGGACTGTGGGTCGAGCCGGAGATGGTGAACCGCGACTCCGCCCTTTTCGAGGCCCATCCCGACTGGATCCTCGCCGACCCCGGGACGGAGCCCTCCCCGAGCCGGCACCAGTTCGTCCTCGACCTGTGCCGCGAGGAAGTCCAGGACCACCTCATCGGGCAGATCAGCGCCCTGCTGGACTCCGCGCCGATCCGATACGTCAAGTGGGACATGAACCGGCACCATTCCGACCGCTTCAGTTCCGCCCTGTCCGAGCAGGGGCGCCTCGACGTCGCCTGGACGCGCGGCCTGTACCGGGTGCTCCGCGAGATCACCGCCGCCCACCCGGATGTCCTCTTCGAGTCATGCGCTTCGGGCGGCAACCGCGTCGACCTGGGCATGGCGAGCTACATGCCCCAGGTCTGGCTCTCCGACGACACGGACGCCTGGGAGCGGGCGCGCATCCAGAGCGGCGCCTCTTACGGGTACCCGCAGTCCCTGTGGGGCTCGCACGTCGGGGCCTCGCCGAACCACCAGACCCTGCGATGCTCATCCATCGAGGCGCGCTTCGACGTCGCGGCCTTCGGACTGCTCGGTTACGAGCTCGACCTCGACGGCCTTTCGCCCGCCGAGCTGCGGGCCGTGCGCGCGCAGCGGCGCTTCTACGGGGAGCATCGCGGGCTCTTCCAGTTCGGGCGCTGGTACAGGCTCCGTTCGCCCTTCGAGTCCGATGAGTGCGCGTGGATGGTGGTGGCGCCCGATTCGAGCGAGGCCGTCGTGATGGAAATGGTCGGACGCGCCGCTGCGAACGCCGATGCGACGCCGCTGCGTCTGCGGGGCCTGGACCCTCGGGCCCGCTATCGCGTGTCGACCAGGCGGGAGATGCTCGACCCCCGGGTCTTCGGGTCGCTCATCAACACGGCCCTGCCCCTGCGCGTCGATCATGAGGGCGCGCTCGTGCGCGCGGTGGCGCGGCATCGGCCGATGATGACGGAGGCCTTCGAGGTGGAGGCGTCGGGCTCCGTGCTCATGAACGCGGGTCTGCGTTTTCCGCAGCGCTTCGCGGGCACGGGATTCGTCGAGGGGATGCGGGTGATGCCGGACGGCTCCGCGCGCCTGCACCTCGTGACGAAGCTGTCCTGACGAGGCGGTGCTCGAGGAGGTGCTGTGAGGCGGCGCTCGCGGTCGGCTCACTGAAGCGGCGGGAACTCCTCGAGTGAGAAGAGGGACTCGACCGGAACGTGGAAGTAGCGGGCGATACGCAAAGCGAGCGAGAGCGAGGGCGAGTACTCGCCGCGCTCCAAGTACCCGATCGTCTGGTAGTGGACGCCGAGCGCATCGGCAAGCTCGCGCCGGGAGACCTTCCGGTCGGCGCGCAGGACGGCGATGCGGTTGTGGACGAGGTCGTCGTGTACCATCAGATCCCTGACTGCCTCCTCAGTGCGAATCGGAGTTGTTCCAGGGTAGTCAGAGATTCCTTCCGGAAGGAGGAGCGGACGATCCGCGCGGCGAGGGCGAAGCCGAGGACGGTCCATGCCAGGAGGATCGCGATCGCGAGGAGGGGGTGGTACCCGCCGCCGATCTCGATGCCCGATCCGTTGCCGCCGACGAGGGCCCAGCGGGACAGGTGCCCGAACCAGTAGAAGGGGAGGGGCGCCTGGATCGCCTGGAGCCAGGTCGGCATGTCGCTGAGCGGGAAGAATGAGCCCGAGACCGTCCACAGGCCGATGAGGGCGACGGTCGCGCCCATGAGCGAGTAGACGCCCTTCGCGAAGGCTCCGAGGATGAAGCCGATCGGCGCGGCCGCCGCCGAGCAGAGGAGGAGGATCGGGATCATGAGGAGGATCGAGCCGAAGGGGATCTCGAGCTCGGGGAAGAGGATCAGGGTCGCGGCGAGGAGGAGGCCCTGGGTGAGGGCGATGAGTGCGAGATTCGACAGAGTCTTGCCGATCGTCCATGTGAGCGGCCCGTTCGGCAGCAGACGGGCGCGGATGAGCGTGCCGTTCACCCTTTCGGAGTAGTACTCGGACACGAGCTGGAGGGGCAGCATCGCGGCGGTCGCGCCGACCATCCCGGGGAGGAATGCGGATGCCCAGGGTCCGAGGGTGAGGCCTTTCGAACGGAACCACACTCCGAGGGTGATGAAGACGGCGACCGGGAAGAGGATGCCGATGCCGGAGGCGGAGGTGTAGTAGGGGCGCAGGTCCGTCTTCGCCTGGAAGAGTGCGGACTGCATGAGGGTGGCGGGTCGGGTTCGGATCGTCATTTCACGCCCTCCTTCATGGGCTGGTTCGCTGCGCTGCGCCGGGCCTCGTCGGCGGGCCCGTCTTCGTTCATGAGGGCGAGGTAGGCCTCCTCCAGGGTCGGGCGGGTCACCGTCAGGTGCTCGATGGGCCCGGAGAGGATCGTGCGGAGGAAGGCTTCGGGCTGATCGGTCGAGTGGACGTAGGTGGTCCCCTCTTCCTCCCAAGTCACCTGCGCGTTGCGCGAGTAGGCGTCGAGGATGGAGTCGGCGCTGCCTTCGGCGACGATGCGGCCGTGGTTCATGATCGCGATCCGCGTGGCGATCTTCTGGGCTTCGGCGAGGTCGTGGGTCGTGTAGAGGACCGCGGCCCCTTCGTCGAGGGCCGCGCCGACGATGTCGTGGACTTGCGCCTTCGAGACGGGGTCGAGTCCGGTCGTCGGTTCGTCGAGGATGAGGAGGCTCGGTCGGGCGAGGAGCGCGAGTGCGAAGTCGACGCGGCGCCGTTGTCCGCCCGAGAGGCGGGACAGGGGTGACTGCGCTTTGTCGGTCAGGCCCACCGCTTGGAGGAGTTCGTCGGTCGGGCGCGTCGGGGCGCCGACTGATTCGTGGAGGAGGCGCGTCCATTCGAGGAGGTCCTTCACGCGCCACTTCGGGTGGTCGGAGGAGTTCTGCTGGACGAGGCCGATTTTCGACCAGAAGGGGCCGGTCGCCGATCGGGGGTTCTCGCCCATGATGCGAATGGCCCCCGCCTGCGGGGAGACCGTGCCCAGGATGTTCTCGACGAGCGTGGTCTTCCCGGTGCCGTTGGGTCCGAGGAGGCAGCAGAGCTCCCCGGCGCTGAGGGTGAGGTCGACGCCGTGAAGGACGGGCGTCGTGCCCCAGGCGAAGTGGATGCCGTCGACGTCGACGAGGGGGTCCATCTCTCCTCCAGGTGCTCTCGTGAGAGGGGTGTCGAGATGAAATGTAGTAGGTCTGCTACATATCGTCAAGCAATTGCAGTCGCGGCTGCACTCATGGCAATGCCCGGAGGGATCCCGCTGCTTGCTTCACGCGGGTTTCAGGACGAATCGCGTCGAAAAAGAGGCGTAAAGCAAGCACTCGGAGCCGAATCCGCTACGGGAGCGTCCAGTTCACGGGCGTCGCCCCCTGCTCCTCAAGCAGGGCGTTCGCCCGCGAGAAGGGGCGGGACCCGAAGAAGCCGTAGCGCGCGGACATCGGCGAGGGGTGGGGGGACTTCACGACGGGCACCCCCGTCAGGCGCGGTTCGAGGGTCTGGGCGTCCTTGCCCCACAGGATCGCGACGAGGGGCTTGCGCGCGCCGGATTCGTCGACGCGCGCGACGAGCGCGTCGATCGCGCACTCGGTGACCTCCTCCCATCCGCGTCGGCGGTGGGAGCCGGGCTGTCCCGGGCGGACCGTGAGGACCCTGTTGAGCAGGCAGACACCCTCGCGCGACCAGGCCGAAAGGTCGCCGGATGTTGGGCGGGCGATGCCGAGGTCGGACTCGAGCTCGGCGAAGATGTTCTGAAGGGAGCGGGGAATCGCCACGCCCGGTGCGACCGAGAAGCTCAGACCCATCGCATGCCCGGGCGTCGGGTAGGGGTCTTGGCCGACGATGAGGATCTTCACCTCGTCGAAGGGGTAGGTGAAGGCGCGCAGGACGTCCGTGCCGGCGGGCAGGTAAGCATGGCCCGCGGCGATCTCCTCGCGGAGCATCGAGCCGAGCTCGTGGATGCGAGGCTCGACGGGGGCGAGGGCGCGCGCCCATCCCGGATCGACGAGTTCGGACAGGGGCTTCGGCTCGATACGGCTCACGCCGACAGGGTAATGGAAACGGGGGTTTCGGCGCGCGGTCCGGATGGTGGAATCCCGCAGGGGACTTCCATGTGCGCAATGCGGGGAGGTGCAGGAAAACCCGGTACGTGCCGATCGTCCGGGCACTTCCATGTGCGCAATGCGGGGCGGTCGTCCTCGCTGCGCATTCCGCTCGAGCTCTTCAGGCCTCCCGCGCCCGCAAGAGCGGGCCGTGCGCTCGCCCGGGTTCGTGGCGCGCCATGCGCGTGCGAGCCGCGCGGTGCGATCGGCCGCTAGTCTGGCAGGGTGAGTTCTAAGTATCCGAGGGACGAGTTCGACATCGCAGGCGAGGACATGCCGGTCGGTATGCACCGGCCCCAGGCGTCGCGGTGGAAGAACGTCTGGCCTTTCCTCGTCATTCTCGTCATTGTCCCCCTTCTCGCGTGGGGCGCCTCGACTCTCCTGATGAACAGGCAGAGCGGGACCGTCGTGTCGACTCCGCAGTCGGCTCCGGCCGCCCGATCGGCGCAGTCGGCTCAATCGTCTCAATCGGCGCGTTCCGAGCAGACCGCGCAATCGGAGCAATCGGCCCGGTCGGTCGAAGAACCGGAGCCCGCTCCTGAGGCGGCGGAGCCCGAGGGGCAGGTCGATTTCTCCGCGTCGATCGCGGTCCTGAACGGAACCGGTACCGCCGGACTCGCCGCCGAACGCGCGGGCGTCCTCAACGGCGCCGGCTTCGCGCAGACCTCCGCGGCGAATGCGGATGGTTGGACGACTGCGGTGTCGACGGTCTTCTACGAGGATCCGGCTTTCGCGGCCACCGCGAAGGAGGTCGCCAAAGCGCTGGGCATCGCCAACGTCGAGCAGGCCTCCGGCATCGGGGGGACGAACATCGCCGTCGTGCTCAAGTGAGTGCGCTGTTCCGGGGCGTCTCGGATCGGCGATGGTGCTGAGCGAGTCATCCAGGATGACGCGGATCTGCGGGGTCGATCGGGTTGCCGATCGGCCCCGCAGGCGCATCGGGGCGCGCCCTCTTCCCCTCCCGCGTCGAAAGGGGCCTTCCCCGGCGAAAGGCTCCTTCCCGCGGTGAAGGGCCCTTCAGCGGAGGGCTCTGAATGCGGTTCCGCTCCGCTCAGCGCGGAAGAGGCGCCTTCGTCTTGCACTCGAAGGGGGTGAGTGCCAGACTTGGCGTTGGCACTCGCTCAGGCAGAGTGACAAGACCATCGGGTCGGTGAGAAGGTCCGGTGCGCGGCACAGGGTCGCGTTCTGGGACTTCGTCCGTCGCGGGCACCGTCCCCGATCCGCATCGCGGAAGGATAAAGACAGCAATGACCAAGATCATCCACTTCGATGAGGACGCCCGCCGCGGCATGGAGCGCGGCCTCGATCTCCTCGCCGACACCGTGAAGGTCACCCTCGGCCCCAAGGGCCGCAATGTCGTCCTCGACAAGAAGTGGGGCGCCCCGACGATCACCAAGGACGGCGTGTCCGTCGCCAAGGAGATCGATCTGGAGGATCCCTTCGAGCGCATCGGCGCCGAGCTCGTCAAGGAGGTCGCGAAGAAGACCGACGACGTCGCGGGCGACGGCACCACCACCGCCACCGTCCTCGCTCAGGCCCTCGTCCACGAGGGTCTGCGCAACGTCGCCGCCGGCTCGAACCCGATCGCCCTCAAGCGCGGCATCGACCAGGCCGTCGCCGCGATCGTCGCCCAGCTGCACGTCGACGCGAAGCCGGTCGAGACCACCGAGCAGATCGCCGCGACCGCTTCGATCTCCGCGAACGACCCGGAGATCGGCAGGCTCATCGCCGAGGCCTTCGAGAAGGTCGGCGCCGAGGGCGTCGTCACCGTCGAGGAGACCAACTCCTTCGACACCACCCTCGAGACCACCGAGGGCATGCGCTTCGACAAGGGCTTCCTCTCCGCCTACTTCGTGACCGACGCCGAGCGCCAGGAAGCGGTCCTCGAGGACGCCTACGTCCTCCTCATGGACTCGAAGATCTCGAACGTCAAGGACTTCGTCCCGGTGCTCGAGCTCGTCATGCAGACCGGCAAGCCGCTGCTCATCGTCGCCGAGGACATCGAGGGCGAAGCCCTCGCGACCCTCGTCGTCAACAAGATCCGCGGCGCCTTCAAGTCCGTCGCCGTCAAGGCCCCGGGCTTCGGCGATCGCCGCAAGGCGATGCTGCAGGACATGGCCATCCTCACCGGCGGCCAGGTCATCTCCGAGACCGTCGGCCTCACCCTCGAGAACGCCGACCTCACCCTCCTGGGCCGCGCCCGCAAGGTCGTCGTCTCCAAGGATGAGACCACCATCGTCGAGGGCGCCGGCGAAGCCGAGATGATCGAGGCCCGCGTCCGCCAGATCCGCCAGGAGATCGAGAACACCGACTCCGATTACGACCGTGAGAAGCTCCAGGAGCGCCTCGCGAAGCTCGCGGGCGGCGTCGCCGTCATCAAGTCCGGCGCGGCCACCGAGGTCGAGCTCAAGGAGCGCAAGCACCGCATCGAGGACGCCGTCCGCAACGCGCGCGCCGCGTCCGAGGAGGGCCTCGTCGCCGGTGGCGGCGTTGCGCTCATCCAGGCCGCCGATCGCGCCCTCGGCTCGCTCGACTCGCTCTCGGGCGATGAGGCGACCGGCGTGAACATCGTCCGCGTCGCGGTTTCGGCCCCGCTCAAGCAGATCGCCGAAAACGCCGGCCTCGAGGGCGGCGTCGTCGCGGCCCGCGTCGCCGATATGGAGCCGGGTCACGGCCTCAACGCCGCGACCGGCGAGTACGGCGATCTCATGGCCGAGGGCATCTCCGATCCGGTGAAGGTCACCCGTTCCGCCCTGCAGAACGCGGCCTCCATCGCGGGCATGTTCCTCACCACCGAGGCGGTCGTCGCCGACAAGCCCGAACCGCCGGCAGCGACCGGCGGCGAGGACGGCGGCATGGGCGGCATGTACTGATCCATCCCGTCGCTTCGGACCTGAGTGTCTCGAACCAAGCGCAAGGGGGCCGGTCCTTTCGAGGACCGGCCCCTCCCTTGTCCCGCCTTCGAGGGCGCGAGTCGGCTTCAGCCCGCGAAGAGCGCCGCCGAGCGGGCCTCGGCCTCGGCGTACACGGCGGCCGCGGCGTTCATCTGGGTGCCGATCGCGTCGAGCGCGGCCTCTACGCGGATCTGGGTCGCGCCCCACTGATCGACGCAGGTGCGGAAGTTCGAAGACGCGGCTCCGGTCCATGAGCCCTCGAGCGCGATGAGGTCGCTCATGAGCGCCTGCACCTGGGAGCGGATGTCCGCGCTGATCGCGTTGACGCGCGCGGCTGCGGCTGAGACTTCGTTGGAGTCGACGGCGTAGATCGCCATGGGGATGTCCTTCCTCGCACGGACCGGGGGATCCGGCCCGCCTGGCAGATTAGGGGGAAGGCTCCGAAGGCGCGCCGGGAGGGCCAGGCGGCTGTGGATGATCCGGATGCGGGCGGCCCTGTGGAAGTCCAGCGGGGATCCCGCGGCGTCCTCGCGTGATCGGGAGCGCGTCCCGGAAGTGCCCCCTGGGCCCTACTGGGCGGGCGTCGAGGGGAGGTCGAGCGCCTCGATGGCGTTCTCGAGGGAGGAGGCCGAGTCTTCGAGGCCGCCGGCGTCAGTCGCCTGCTCGGGTTCGGGCGGGGCGATCACGGGCAGGACGCCGGTCGACGAGAACTCGTCGGGGCGGGCGTCCTGGCAGAGGTTCTTCTTGAGCTGGCGCCGTTTGATGATGATCGTGCCGGTGGAGGTGACCTCCTCCGCCGTTTCGCCCGCATCGGCGGGGGCGTCGGCGTCATCGCCGACGGAGGCCCCACATGCGCACAGCGCCGATTCGATCTTCGCCAGTTCGGCCTCGAGGTTCGAACGCGCCGCCGATTCCCAGGCCTCGCCGAGAGGCGATTGATAGATGGGGTCGAAGGCGAGCAGGCGCTTGATGACGGCGCCGCGCGCCCGGAAGTACTCGACGTCGCTGAGCTCGGCGAGTTCGGCGCGGAGGTTCTCGCGGAGCTTCTTGTACTCCTGAGGGGGCACGGCGAGGCAGGCGAGGTCGGCGTCGACGAGGACCTGCGCGTCGACGTCGGCGCGGGGCGCACGGTGGCGGGCGAGGAAGAGGAGGAGCTCCACGACGCGATCGATGACGTCAGTGGAGACACCGAGCCGTCCGAGGTTGGAGCGGGCGGTGTCGATGCATTCGGATTCGCCGGCGACGGGGTCGGCGTTGCGGGGGCGCACGGAGAGCCAGCGGTTGAGGATGGCGCCGTGGTACCAGGCCGCGACCCGCAGGACATCCGGGTCGTGCGCCGTGGCGGCGAGTTCGTCGAGGTGGGCGAGGATGTTGATGAGGTGGCGGACCGTGTGGAGGCGCCGGTCCGAAGCGGACCAGCGCGCGACGAGATCACGGGCTTCGAGGTCGAGCTCGGCCCGGGACGCGGTCGCCCCGATTTCCTCCATCGCATCGGCGAAGGAGGTGTACAGCCACTGAGGCGCGTCAGCACCCATAACGACTCACTCCTGGATAGGGAATACGGCGTGAATCGTAGCCACTTGCCGGGCAAGTAGCACTTCCGGTGGTGCGTGTCACTCGTTCGCTGGCGCCTTCTCGCCAGGATCCGCCAGGGCCGAGGGCGATGCGGGTCGGCCCGCCCCTGGGGAGGGGATCGCCGTGGAGGCGGGCTCGGGGGCGCCTTGGGCGTCGAGGGGCAGCTCGATGCGCACGGTGAGCCCGCCGCCCTTGGTCTTGGTGAGCTTCGCCTCGCCCTTGTGCGCGGACAGGATCGAGGAGACGATCGCGAGTCCGAGGCCGGAGCCGCCGTGGGAGCGGGCCCGGGAGCTGTCGGATCGGTAGAAGCGCTCGAAGACCTTGGAACGGTCGTCCTCGGCGATGCCGGGGCCGTGGTCCCGGAATTCGACGACGGCCGAAGAGCCCGTCCTTCCGAGGGCGATCTCGACGGGGGAGCCCTCGGGCGTGTATCTCACGATGTTGCCGATGATGTTGGTGTAGACCTGCTGGATCCGGTCGCGGTCCGCGGTGACGATGAGCGTCATGGGCGGTTTGTGGGCGCCGGGCCCGAGTCCGCGCAGGCCGACGGAGCGCGTGGGGTCGAGGGCCTGGAGGTCGAAGGCCGCGTTGTCGGCGAGCTTGACGAGGTCGAGTTCGGTGAACTCGAGGGGGCGGCCCTCATCGAGGCGCGCGAGCGTGAGGAGGTCTTCGACGAGGGCGGCCATCCGGGTGGACTCGGATTGGATGCGTCCCATGACTTCGGGAACGCGGTCTTCGGGGACTCCTCCCATGGAGTAGAGCTCGCAGTAGCCGGAGATCGCGGCGAGCGGGGTGCGGAGTTCGTGGGAGGCGTCGGAGACGAATCGCCGGATCTTGCGCTCCGAGGTTTGGCGGGCTTGGAAGGACTGCTCAACCTGGGTGAGCATCGCGTTGAGGGAGAGGGCGAGGGAGCCGACTTCAGTGGTGGGCGGCTGGGGCGCGACGCGTTGGGTGAGGTCCCCCGCCGCGATCTTGCCCGCCGTGGATTCGATGGCGCGCAGGGGCAGGAGCGAGCGCCTCACGAGCGTCGAGCCGAGGTAGGCGCCGAGGACGACGATGACCATGCCCGCGATGCTGAAGTAGGCGGCGGTGGTGCGCAGGGTGCGCTGGACATCGGTGAGGGGCAGGGCGATGGTGACGACTCCGAGGATCGCGCCGTCCTCGTTGGAGTAGACGGGGAAGGCGGCGGCGCGCCAGTTGGAGCCGTGCTTGCTCGAGGAGACGGTGATGGGGTGGGTCATGCCGTCCTCGGTGTCGGGTTCTTGCCCGATGGCGAGGAGCCGGGGGATCCTCGGCGTGCCGGATTGTTCGAGGGTGGCCCGGTAGTAGTAGACGGTGTCGGGGCGCCCGGTGAAGGAGCCGCGGATGTAGTAGAGGGTGGGCAGAGCCGATTCCCCGTCGCGGAAGACGCCTTCGCCGCTGGACAGGACGGAGGAGGCTGCGGACCTGAGCTGCTCATCGACTTGGGAGACGAGGTGGCGTTGAAGGAGTCCGAGCATGACCGTGCCGGACATGACCAGGCCGAGGGCGAGGAGGACCGTGATGAGCGTGACGAGCTGGCCGGACAGGGGGCGCTTCTCCCAGAAGCTCTTGAAGTATCCGAGCGGGCCCGGTGACACGGATCAGTCCTCTGCGCGGAGGATGTAGCCGACTCCGCGCTTGGTGTGGATGAGTTCTCCGCAGGCCCCTTCGACGGCGAGCTTGCGCCGCAGGTAGGAGATGTAGGACTCGACGATCGCGACTTCTCCGTCCCAGTCGTACTCCCAGACATGGTCGAGGATCTGCATCTTGGAGACGACGCGGCCCTCGTTGATGACGAGGTAGCGCAGGAGTTTGAATTCGGTGGGACTGAGGTCGATGCCGATGCCGGCGCGAGTGACTTCGTGCGCGTCCTCGTCGATGACGAGGTCGGCGACGCGGAGCTTGCCGTCGTCCTCATCCGTTCCGATGGTGCGGCGCAGGATCGCGCGGATCCTGGCGACGACTTCTTCGAGGCCGAAGGGCTTGGTCACGTAGTCGTCCCCTCCGACCGTGAGCCCCTGGATCTTGTCGCGCATGTCGTCGCGGGCGGTGAGGAAGAGGACGGGGATCTGGACGCCGGCTTCGCGCAGACGTCGGGTGACGGTGAAGCCGTCCATGTCGGGGAGCATGACGTCGAGGACGATGAGGTCGGGGGCCTCGTCGGTCGCCTTGCGGTAGGCGGTTTGACCGTCTTCGGCGGTGAGGACGTCGAAGCCCGCGAAGCGGAGCGAGGATGCGAGGAGGTCGCGGATGTTCGGTTCATCGTCGACGACGAGAAGACGGGCTTCCCCTTCGGTGTCATGGCGTGGCATGGGTCGATTCTCGAGGATGAATCTGGATGTTTCCTGGATGCCGAGTGGGAATATGAGGGCGGATCGGAGGAATCGGACTGTGGAACAATGAGGAGTCCCGGACATCGACCCAGGAAGGCTCTTCGATGACTGATGCACGATTCGTCTCCGAGCAGACGCCGCCCGCAGGCCCCTCGGACCCGATGGCGCCCTCGGACGTGGAGTTCCTCCCGGTCTCGACGAGCCTCATCCGCGTCCGGGTCATCTCGGCGCTCATCGCCTTCGCGCCCTTCCTCATCGGCGCCCTCGTCCTCGCCCTCAAGGCGTCCGAGTGGTTCTGGATCGCGGTCGGCGTCCTCGCCGTTCTCGCCCTGTGGACCCTGTGGCTCATCCCGCGCCAGGTGAAGGCGATGGGGTACGCCCTCGCCGAGGACGAGTTCCTCATCCGCAAGGGCATCATGTTCCGCAGCCTCACGCTCATCCCCTTCGGGCGGATCCAGTACGTCGAGGTCTCCGAGGGGCCGATCGCCCGGGCCTTCGGAATCGCCGAGATCAAGCTCCACACGGCGTCGGCCGAGACCAGCGGCACCCTCAACGGCGTGCCGAGCCTCGAGGCGGCCCGCCTGCGCGACATGCTCTCGGAGCGCGGCACGGCAGAGCTGGCGGGCCTGTGATGGCTCGGAACCAGGACCGGACAGCGGCGCCGAGGGTGCGCGCCGCCGAGGGCGGCGTGCCCGATGACCAGTGGCGGCGCCTGCATCCGATCTCGCCGGTGATCAACGCCTGGAAGGCGCTCGCGGTGCTCGCGGCGATCATCTTCTACCAGAACATCGACATCGTCGTGGACGTCGCGGAGTCCGACTTCGCCCGGGATCTCGGGATCATCGTCGTCGTCCTCCTGGCCTTCGGGGCTCTCGTCCTCTTCCTCGTGGCGGCCGTCGTCTATTCCTGGCTCGCGTGGAGGGCGGCCCGATTCGCGGTCGTCGGATCCGGTGTCTACTACCGCTCGGGGATCCTCATGCGCACCCTCAAGCATGCGCGACTCGACCGGATCCAGGCGGTCGACGTGTCGCATCCGCTGCTCGGGCGCATCTTCGGCTTGGGGCGGCTCAATATCGAGGTCGCAGGCGGGGCCGATTCGAACCTCTCCTTCGGATACTTGAAGACCGCCGAGCTCGAGGCGCTGCGCGCCGAGATCCTCGCGCGCGCAGCGGGCGTCGTGCCGGCCGCTTCCGCTTCGACGGGCCATGAGGCCCGCTCGAACCCCGATTCCGGGGGCTCGGAGTCATCGGAGGGTCCGCTCGGCCACTCCGATGAATCCTCCGCCCCCGCGCCGTCGGCCCTCTCGCCCGCCCCCGCTCCGGTCGCCCCCGAACGGGTCCTCTACACGGTTCCGATAGCGAGACTCATCGGTTCCCTCGTCCTCAATATGGGAATGGTCATCGGCATCGTCTTCGCACTCGCCGGGGCGGTCGGACTCGGCGTCGCGCTCTACATGCTGGGCCCGGCCGGGCTGACGGCCCTCGCGCCCGCGGCGCTCGGAGCCCTGGCCGGCATTTCCGTCCTGTGGTCGCGCTTCGCGGGGGAGTTCAACTTCACGGCGGCGGTGTCGCCCGACGGGATCCGCACCCGAGCGGGTCTGCTCGAGACCCGCTCGCAGACCGTGCCGCCGCGTCGCGTGCACGCGGTGCGCGTCGTGCAGCCCTGGCTGTGGCGCCGCATGGGCTGGTACCGGGTGACGATCACCCAGGCGGGCTATGCGGGGACTTCGGATTCGTCGGGCTCGCGCTCGTCGAGCGCGGAGGTCCTCCTGCCGGTCGGGACGCGCCAGGACGCCGAGCTCGCGCTCTGGCTCGTCATCCGCGATCTCGGCGTCGACGATCCGGTGTCTTTCATCGAGGCCGCTCTTCGCGGTGAAGGCGCGGATCAGGGCTTCATCCCGATTCCGGCCAGCGCAGGGATCTTCGACCCCTTGGCCCGTCGTCGCCGGGCCTTCGCCCTGACCGGCACGAGCCTGGTGATCCGCGACGGCTGGCTCACGCACTCGACCTCGGTGATCCCCGTTGAGCGCCTGCAATCGGCCTCGGTCACTCAGGGCCCGTGGGAGCGCAGGCGGGGTCTTGTGGACGTCCACGCTGAGATCGTCCCGGGATCCACTCCGGCGGTCGTGCGCCACGCCGACGGCGTTGCGGCGGCTGAGCTGGTCGGCGAGCTGCGCGAACGCGCGCGGGTCCGTCGCGCGAGCGAGCCGCCGGAGAAGTGGATGACAAGGGTCGTGGCGGCTCTCGACGCCCGTGAGGGGGCCCGGGAGTGAAGGACCCGAAGGGGCGCCTCGGCATCGGCGTCATCGGCATGGGGACGGCCGGTCCGATCATCGGCTCGGCTCTGCGCGCGGCCGGTCATCAGATCGTCGGCGTGGCGGCCGAGAGCGCCGAGACGATCGAACGCGCTGACATCCTCTTGCCGGGCGTCCCGGTCCTCTCCGTCGAAGAAGTGGTCGAGCGCTCCGAACTCGTCGTCCTCGCCGTTCCCGACGCCGAGATCGCGGGCCTCGTGTCGGGTCTGGCCGATCTCGGCGCTTGGCGGATGGGGCAGATCCTCGTCCATCTCGCCGCCCCTTACGGGACCGGCGTTCTCGCGCCGGCCCGGGCTGCGGGGGTGATCCCCCTCGCGATCCATCCGGTTCTGCGCTTGACCGGATGGAGCGTCGATCTCCAGCGTTTCGCGGGCGCGCCCTTCCTCGTCACGGCGCCCGCGCCCTTCCTCCCGATCGCCCAGGCCCTCGTCGTCGAGATGGGCGGAGAACCGGTGGTCGTGGGCGAGGAGGCGCGAGCGGCCGTCCACGCCTCGCTCACCCTCGGCGTCGCGGGCGTCGTCTCCTCGGTCGTCGAATGCTTGGGCGCCCTTGAATCCTCGGGGGTTCAGGGCGGGCCGGATCTCGTCTCGCGCATCCTCCCCGATGCGGCGACGTGGGCCGTCGACGAGGGCGAAGGCGCTCTGGGCGCTCCTTTCGCCCCGGCGGATTCGGCCTGCGTGCGCGAGCACGCCCTCGCCCTCGGCGATCGGGGCGCCAGGGCGCATGCCGCTTACGTGTCGCGCGCCCGCGAGGCGATCGAACTGCTGGTCGAGCGCGGGCGGATCGGCGAGCGCGAGGCCGATGCGATGCGCACGGCCCTGCTGGAAAGCGGGGACTGAGCCCCTCCGCCGCCCCTCCCCCTCTTTTCCCGCCGAGGTCATCACCTTTCGTCGGCGAGGGGATGCGGAAGTGGCCGAGGGAACTCTCTCCGGAGTGGGATTGCGCGGCGAAGGGCAGCACAATGGGGGTATGACGCAAAGACCCGTCCTCACCCGCACCAGAGACGAACTCGCCCGCGCCCTCGCCGCCCTGCACGGCCGTCGTGCGCTCGTCATGACGATGGGCGCCCTTCACGCCGGGCACCTCGAGCTCGTCAAGCGCGCGAAGGAGGCGGGCGACCACGTCGTCGTCACGATCTTCGTCAATCCGACCCAGTTCGCCCCCGGCGAGGACTTCAACGCCTATCCGCGTACCCTCGAGGCGGATATGGACGCGCTGGCCACGGTCGGCGCCGACCTCGTCTGGGCGCCCGCGCCCGAGGACGCCTATCCGGAGCCGATCGACGTGTCGATCGATCCGGGTCCGATCGCCAAGGTCCTCGAAGGCGCGTCCCGTCCGACCCACTTCGCCGGCGTCGCGCTCATCTGCACGAAAGTCATGGGCCTGGTGCGCCCGGATGTGGCCTTCTTCGGCGAGAAGGACGCCCAGCAGCTCGCGGTGCTCCGTCACGTGTTCGCCCAGCTCGACGTGCCCGTCAAGGTCGAGGGCGTGCCGATCGTCCGCGACGAGGACGGTGTCGCGCTCTCGAGCCGCAATCGTTACCTCTCCGAGGAGGAGCGGATCCGGGCGCGCTCTCTTTCGGCCGGCCTGCGCGCCGGGGCCGAGGCTGGAGCGAAGGGGGCCTCGGCCGACGAGGCCGTGGCGGCGGTCGTCGAGGTGCTCGAGGACGCCGGCGGCATCGACATCGATTACGTGGCGCTGGTGGACGAGGGGACTTTCACGGTTCTCGCCGCGACTGCGGGCGTCGCCCTCGGCGCCGAGGAGGAACGTGCCCGAGTGACGGGCGCGGCCGGTGGCGGGCGCTCGGCGAGGCTGCTCGTCGCCGCGCGGGTGGGGACGACGCGCCTCATCGACAACACGGCCCTGGTCCTGAAGGAGCGCGCCGGTGAGTGAGGTCATGCGCCCGATGATCCAGGGCAAGATCCACCGCGCGAAAGTGACCGGCGCCGACCTGCATTACGTCGGTTCGGTCACGATCGATGAGGACCTCCTCGACGCCGCTGACATCGTTCCCGGCCAGCAGGTCGATATCGCCGACATCGACAACGGCAATCGCCTGACGACGTACACGATCGCCGGGCGGAGGGGATCGGGGGTCGTGCAGTTGAACGGGGCCGCCGCGCACCTCGTGAGCGTCGGGGATCTCGTCATCATCATGGCCTACTGCCAGGTGCCCGAGTCGAGGGTCCGCGGCTGGAAGCCCGCGGTCGCCTTCGTCGATGAGGAGAACCGCCTGGTCGAGGCGGGCGACGATGCGGGGGCCGTGCCCGAGGAGTCGGCCCGCGCGAAGGAGCTCGGTCTGAAGTCCTCCGGCGTGAGGGGCTGACGCGCTGCCGCGGTGGACTGAGTCGCCTCCGAACGCGTCTTCGGGAGCAGGTGCTCCGTGATAAGAACGCGAAGGCGCCGGGCCGCACCTTCATCCAGTGTTATGCCTGTTCAGTTGCCTTTTCCTCATTCGGATTGAGGATGCCATGTTTCACTGCGATAAGAAGGCGCGGGACTGACCCGCGTTCCGGCTAAGCCCATCCGGGAATGTATCGGCGCTCTTCTTCGACGTCTTTCCCGCAAGATGAACGCACTCCTGTGGGAGGCGGGAGCTGCCGCTCGGTCTTGCCTTCAGTGAAGCTGCCGCAGATGCCCGTGCCCTCTGGGAGCATGGTTTCCGAGGGAAGGAGCGATGATGCTTGGCTACAGAACGACGTTTGAGATCGACCTTGATCGATCGGTAGGAATCTCCCGAGAGGATGCGGTTCGCGTTCTTCTCGGAGACGCATTCAATTGGATCCGTCATAAGAAGGGCGTCAGGGAGATTGACGCGCTTGAGCCTTGGAAGGAATCGCCTCTGTCCAACGGGGGGAGCGCGATTTTCGGAACGGGGACGACTCCTGCGGGTGACGAGTACGGGAAGTTCGTCTACTTCGATCCGCCACAGAAGAGCGGCCAGTGGGTAACGACTTTTCTGGTCGGGCTCTCGCCGAAGAATCCGCATCGAGCGAGCGTCTCCGTGGAACTCGACGTTCCCGAGAACTTAGAGACTCCGGGTAAGCCGTGTTTCGCGAATCGTCCTTACTTGGTTAAGAACGTTCTCGACAGCTACACCTGTTATGACATGAGTGTTGAGATCTCCGACGATCCGATCCGAGTCCAAGACGAGGCCCGGCTTGAGAGCTTCCTCGATGCCCTTGAAGATCCGCGACGACGCGGGCTCATCATCGCATGCGGGACGGACGACACGGTCGATGAATCTGCTTGGTGGGGGATATTCGACGACATCACCTCGGAATGTTCGGGGCAGGCTTCGGTATTCCTCCTCGATACTGCGATGACCTCGAGATACAACGAGAGTGCTCGCGTGTCTCGACGGCATCAGCTGCGTCCCTACTCGATTCGTACCTTCAAACCGGGGGCCCGCCTCGATGAGCCGGATGATGGGATCCGCCATCGTTTCCTCGCCCCGCGGACTCTGCTCACAATGAGAAGGAAGGACCTCACCGATCTCTACGGGCGCCTGTGCCGTGCGCATGGGCTCTCCCTTCCGCAAGACCGCTATATTCGCCGACTCGATGCCTTCGCATCGGCGGAGCTGGATCACGCGACGTTCCGGTCCCATCATCCGTTCAAAACCGAACATGTGGCGGACACGATCCCGACGGAGTCGGCGGTCCGTCCGGATCTGCGAATGAATGCTCCTCAGGGGTCTAACGGGACACCGCTCAGCGCGCCGGTCGCTATCTTCACGTCTGAAGAGAAGGGCTCGCCGACGAGCCTGCCGGCGTCCGTCGGAGGTCTCGAGCGTGAGAATGCTCAGCTCCGCGCGGAGAACGAAAGTGCCTCGATGCGTGTCGCGGAGCTTCTCGGACGGCTTGATGAACTCCGTCGGGGTCTCGTGGAGCAGGAGGCGAAGTTCGATGTGCTGCTCGAAGCGCGCCTCGCCGAACAGGGCAGACGGGATCTCGAAAGATTCCAGAATCAACTCGATGCCCTCGACGATGAGAGGAGGAAACTCGAGAAGGAAAGAGAAACGGCGTACGAAGAAGTTGAATTCAAGAACCTCGAACTTGAAGAAGCTTCCGCACTGCGACGAACGCTGGAGTATCGCCTGGAATGCGCGCGCAAGATCCTGCGGGAGCACCGTCTCGACGAATCCTCGACGCACGGGGAAGCGGTTGATCCGTACAAGGACATCGAAATCAACACATGGGAGGAGCTGCGCTTCTTCGGTGAGGTCTTTGAGAACCTGACTCTTCCGCTGGAGTGGAAACCGACTTTCGAGCTGGAGTCCCAGCCGGAATCGAACGCCTGGCTGAGCACGACGCTTGAGATTCTCAAGACGCTCGATGACTATGCCGCTTTCAAGAAGACAGAGGAGGGCAAGGCTTTCAATGGTGATCTCAGGCAGTATCTGAGCAATAGCGCTTCAGCAGGGCGTCACACTTTCCCGCCTGCGCGTTATCGAGCCAACGAATCGCAGACGACGAAAGGGAAATGGGGAGCCGAACGCAGGTTCCCGGTGCCGAGCTTCGTCGAGAAGTCAGGCAACATCCTCATGCACAAGCATGTCGAGATTCAGACTCGCGGCCCGATCAGCCCCCGGCTCTACTTTGAGGACCGTACTGCGGATCTGGGAAAGATCGTCGTGGGCTACATCGGGCCGCATTTGACGAATACGAAGACGTGCTGAAGGGAAGTGCCGATTCAAGGGTGGACTGAGCGTTCCGTGCTGACCGTGAGGGCTTCATCCGTTCCGCATCGGCGATGTGCGAAGACTTCCGCGCATTCGGATGAATGATGACGAAGCCGGATTCCGGGTGCTCCTGAAGCGCGACGATCACCACGCCTGCGCTGAAACGACTGGGTGTCGTGTGCCGCTACGATGGTGGCGTGACTGACGTGAACACGAATGCTGAGCCCCTGGAAACGGACGAGGTCCCCGAGCAGGTGCGGGTCCGCAAGGATAAGCGCGAGCGCCTCCTCGATGACGGGGGCGAGGCCTATCCGGTCGTCCTCGCGATCACTTCGAGCATCGCCGAGGTGCGTGAGAAGTACTCGCACCTCGAGACGGGTGAGGAGACGAGCGACGAGGTCGGGATCGCCGGCCGCGTCATGCTGGCGCGCAATGGCGGCAAGCTGTGCTTCGCGACGCTCCAGGACGGTGCGGGCAACCGCATCCAGGTGATGCTGTCCGCGGCGGAGGTCGGCGCCGAGTCGCTCGCCCAGTACAAGGCGGATGTCGACCTCGGCGATCATCTTTTCGTTCACGGGCGCGTGATCTCCTCGCGCCGCGGTGAGCTGTCGATCATGGCGTGCCCGGGCGTCGCGCCCGCCGGCCTCTTCACCCCCGGTATCGCCGAGGGCGAGGCCGTGCCCGCCTGGCGGATCGCGGCGAAGTCGCTGCGGCCCCTGCCCAAGACCTACACGGCCGAGGACGGCACCGAGATGTCCCTGTCGGAGGACATGCGGGTGCGCCGTCGCTACCTCGACATGATCGTGAGGCCCGCGGCGCGCGACATGGTGCGGATGCGCGCGAATGTCGTGAAGTCGCTGCGCAGCTACTTCGATGAGGCGGGCTTCATCGAGATCGAGACGCCGATGCTGCAGAACCTTCACGGCGGTGCTGCTGCCAGGCCCTTCTCGACGCACATGAACGCCTACGACACCGAGCTCTACCTGCGGATCGCGCCCGAGCTCTTCCTCAAGCGCGCAGTCGTCGGCGGCGTCGACAGGGTCTTCGAGATCAACCGGAACTTCCGCAATGAGGGGGCGGACTCGTCGCACAGCCCCGAGTTCACGATGCTCGAGGCCTACGAGGCCTACGGCTCCTACGACACGATGGCCCGCCGGACGCGCGAGTTCATCCAGAAGGCCGCGCGTGAAGCGCTGGGCACGGAGGTCGTCACCCTGGCCGATGGCTCCGTCTACGACCTGTCGGGGTCGTGGAAGGAGATCTCGATGTTCGAGGCGACCGCAGAGGCGCTCGGACGCGAGTTCACCGTGGACACGCCGCTCGACGAGCTCGTGAAGATCGCCGAGGAGCTCGGCGAGGACGTCGCCGATCACTGGGGGCCGGGCAAGGTCGCCGAGGTGATCTTCGAGGCCGCCGTCGGCGACAAGCTGTGGGAGCCGACCTTCGTGCGCGACTATCCGGAGGACTCGTCGCCGCTGACTCGCGGGCACCGCACGAAGAAGGGCCTGGTCGAGAAGTGGGATCTGTACGTCCGCGGTTTCGAGCTGGCGACGGCGTATTCCGAACTCGTCGATCCGGTGATCCAGCGCGAGCGCTTCGAGGCCCAGGCGCTGGCGGCTGCGAACGGCGACCCGGAGGCGATGGTCCTCGATGAGGACTTCCTCATGGCGATGGAGTACGGCATGCCCCCGGCCGGAGGCATGGGCATGGGGCTGGACCGTTTGCTCATGGCCCTGACCGGTCAGGGCATTCGAGAGACGATCACCTTCCCCCTCGTGAAGAAGCTCTGAGGGTCTGAGCTGAGGGTCTGATTCGATCCTCTGTTGACTCGGTCGGGGTGGGGCTCCGGGCGCGCGGCGAGCC
>NZ_JBNOYB010000055.1:0-3901 GCF_050312375.1 Schaalia sp. | reverse complement strand
GGGCGCAGCCGCTTCGACGGCCCCCGCCGCCGAGGCCCCCGTGAAGGCCGCCGAGAACCGCGAGCCCTCGCCGCTGCGCGGCACGACCGAGAAGATGAGCCGCCTGCGCCAGACGATCGCCCGTCGCATGGTCGACTCCCTCCAGACCGCGGCCCAGCTCACGACGGTCATCGAGGTGGACGTCACGAAGATCGCGGCGCTCCGCGCCCGCTCGAAGGACGCCTTCGCCGCCAAGCACGGCACGAAGCTCACCTTCCTGCCCTTCTTCGTGAAGGCCGCTACCGAGGCCCTCGCCTACCACCCGAAGATCAACGCGACGATCGACGACAAGAGCGTCACCTACTTCGATCACGAGAACATCGGCATCGCGGTCGACACGCCCCGCGGCCTCCTCGTCCCCGTCATCGCGAACGCGGGCGAGAAGGACATCCCGGGCCTGGCGGCTTCGATCAACGATCTCGCGGCCCGTACCCGCGATTCGAAGATCGGCCCCGACGAGCTCTCCGGCTCGACCTTCACGATCACGAACACCGGGTCGGGCGGCGCGCTCTTCGACACGCCGGTCCTCAACATGCCCGAGACTGCGATCCTCGGCCTCGGCGCGATCGTCAAGCGCCCGGTCGTCGTCAAGGCGGCCGACGGCTCCGATGCGATCGCGATCCGTTCGATGGTCTACCTCTCCCTCTCCTACGATCACCGTCTCGTTGACGGCGCCGACGCGTCCCGCTACCTCATGGACGTGAAGAAGCGCCTCGAGGCCGGGGACTTCGAGGCCGACCTGGCCCTCTGAGTTCCTCCGGATTCCCGCCCCGAGCGGGTCGCACCAGCGCGTGCGGCCCGCTCGGCGCATTCACCCCTCGTAAGTCTTCGCGTCGATGACGATCCAGGCGCCCGCCGGGAAGACCAGTCGGAGCTCCCCGGTCTGCGGCCCGGGTCCGGCTTCGCACACTCCCTTCCGGCAGATCTCGGCCCCCGATTGGAGGAGACGGACGTCGACGCGCACCTCCTCACCGTCGCATTCGGGATCAGCCAGGATCTCCGCCCTCGTCTCCAAGCCGCTCAGACGCGCCTCCGCCTTGATGAGGACCTCCAGCCTCTCGCGGTCCTGAGCGCCGAGAGCGCCCCCGACTCGTCCTTCCAGGCCCCTGGCGTCCGCCTGGGCGATGGCCTCGTCGCGGGCGGCGAGGATCTTCGCGATCTCAACCCGGGCCTCTTCCCTCGAAGGGCAGCTCGGTGCATCGGAGCCGCCGCTTGAAGGAATCGCCCGCGCCTGCGTACCGCCATCCGATGGAGCGCCCAGGACGACGGCGGCCGCCGCGCAGGTGACGAGGGCAAGCCCGAGGATCCCGGCGAGCAGGGGCCGGGGCGAGGGCTCGGCCCTCGCCGCCACTGTCACGGCGGATTCGCTCGCCCGCCTCACGATGCCGACGGCGTCATCCGCCGATGCGCCTTCCGGGCCGCCTTCGGCGCGAAGATCCAGGGCGCTCGCAATCTCCTCCAGGGCGCTGATATCGGCGGCCTCGTCCTTGACCCCCGAGACGGAGAAGCCGGGGGTGCCTCCTCCGGCGCGGGGAGGGAAGGCGAGGTCGACGAGCACCGCGCGGCCGTTCTCATCGATGAGGACGTTGCGCGGCGACACGTCGCCGTGGACGAGGCCCGCCGAGTGGAGCGCTTCCAGCGCCTCGCGGATGTCCGAGACGATGCCCCTTCTCAGCGATTCGGGCCTCAGGGCCGCCGTGCCGATGAGGAGGTCGAGGGCGCGTCCCGGGGCCCTCTCCTGGATGAGCGCCCAGCGCCCGTCATCGTGGCGCACGACGTCGAGCAGACGGGCGATGCGGGCGGAGCGCACGAGCGCCCACGCCTTCCATCGTTCGGAGTATTCCTCGCCCTCGGCCTTCGAATGCAGGCTGAGCAGTGCCGGAGTCCCCTCCGGGGTGCACGTCGACCACAGGGGCCCTCGCGAGGTGACGAATGCGATTGACCCCAGTTCGTACCCATTGATCTCCACAGGGGAAGTTTCATGCCGATTCCCCACCGGGACAAGAGTCCGCGTATCCTGTGGATGAACATCGCGCGGCCCGTATCGGGCCCGAGACAGGAAGATCCACCGCCCCATGAGCGAGAACACCGCACCGAAGAAGCGCCGCTGGTACCACAACCTCGCGGACGCCTACCGCATTACGAAGCGCACCTATCCCTGGATCGGATGGGCGCTCATCGGCTCCGTGATCCTGACGCTCTGCATCGCGCTCATCATCGCCGTCCTCATCGAGGGCAACTGGATCGTCTGGTCGATCCTCGGCCTCCTCTTCGGCGCGACCGTCGCGATGACGCTGCTCTCCTTCCTGGTCCGACGCGCCATGTACGCCCAGATCGACGGCACGGTCGGCTCCGTCTACGCCGTTCTGTCGCAGATCAGCTCGGGCTGGATCATCCCCGAACAGCCCCTGACCGTCACCCGCGAACAGGACATCGTGTGGCGGATCATCGGCCGCCCCGGCGTGGTGCTCATCTCCGAGGGCCCGTCGAGCCGCGTTCAGCCGCTCATGTCCGCTGAGCGCAAGAAGATCCAGAAGGTGGCGAAGAACGTGCCGGTGCACGTCGTCCAGGTCGGGCACGCGGAGGGACAGGTCGAGCTGGCGAAGCTCCAGTCCCGGATCCGCTCCTTCAAGAAGGTCCTCACGAAGGAAGAGGTTCCGCAGGTTTCGGCCCGCTTGGCCGCGCTCCAGTCCTCGCAGCCGCCGATCCCGAAGGGCATCGACCCGATGCGAGCGCGCCCGAACCGGAGGGCGATGCGCGGCCGTTGAGTCATGCGCATGATGCGGGGGTGAGGACGATCTCACCCCCGCATCATTCGTATCGTGAGACATCGCTATGCATATTATGCAGCGTCATGCATACTTGATGTGTTGATTGAATCCCATCCGGAAGGCTCCTCCCATGCGCACCCTCCCCGCGGCACTCGTCCTGGCGACCACGGCTTCGCTCGCCCTCGCCGCCTGCTCCGACCCGCAGACGTCCTCAACGAGCGCCGAGTCCGGCGCCGGACAGAGCGCCTCGACCGCCGTCGTCCCCTTCGACGTTTCGACCCTCGAAGCGGTCGATTCCGTCGTCGCCCTCGTCCCCGATGCTGTGAAGGAGCGCGGCGTCCTGCGCAACGGCGCCTCCACCGATTACGCCCCCGGCGAGTACCTCGCCGATGACGGTCAGACGCCCGTCGGCTACGACGTCGACCTCATCAATGCGATCGCCCGCGTCATGGGCCTGGACGAGGGCACCACGCAGACCGCCGGATTCGACACGATCCTTCCGCAGCTCGGGTCGAAGTTCGACGTCGGCGCCTCCTCCTTCACCATCACCCCCGAGCGCCTCGAGGCCGCGAACATGGTCTCCTACATCGAGGTCGGCTCCGCCTACGCCGTGGCCAAGGGCAATCCGAAGGGCTTCGATCCGGCGAACCCCTGCGGCACGACGATCGGCGTCCAGACCGGCACCTTCCAGCTCGACTACGCGAGCGAGCTCTCCGACAAGTGCGTCGCCGAGGGCAAGGAGAAGATCGAGGTCATGCCCCTCGACCTCCAGACCGACATCGCCACGAAGGTCATCGGCGGCCAGTACGACGCGACGCTCGCCGACTCCACCGTCATCGGGTACACCGTCGAGCTCTCCGGCGGTCAGCTCGAGCAGGTCGGCGAGGTGATCGAGTCCGCCCCGCAGGGCATCGCCATGGCGAAGGACGACGAACAACTCGCGAAGGCCGTTCAGGCCGCCCTCCAGTACCTCATGGACGAGGGCTACTTCGAGAAGATCCTCGCCCCCTACGGGGCCGAGGGCTCGGCTCTGAAGACCGCCGAGCTCAACCCGGCTCTCTGATTCAACCAGCGGGTCGGCACCCCACCGG
>NZ_JBNOYB010000054.1:0-23155 GCF_050312375.1 Schaalia sp. | reverse complement strand
CCGGTGACTTCATCCCCCTCGTGCAGCTCGCGTTCGTCGGTGAGCTGGATGGTCAGGCCCTTGTTCAGGAAGGCCATCTGCTGGAAACGGGCGCGCAGGGTCTCGAAATCGAATTCGACGGTTTCGAAGATTTCGGGGTCGGGGTAGAAGGTCTGGGTGGTGCCGGTTTCGTCGGTGGCCTCCCCGCGGGTGAGGGGCTTGACGGTGTGGCCGCCGTTGGCGTAGCTGATGTGCCACTTGTAGCCCTGGCGGCGCACCTCGGTTTCGACCTTGGTCGAAAGCGCGTTAACAACGGAGATACCCACACCGTGCAGGCCGCCGGAGACCGCGTAGCCGCCGCCGCCGAACTTGCCGCCGGCGTGGAGGATCGTCATGACGACCTCGACGGTCGGCTTGCCCTCGGTCGGGTGCAGATCGACGGGGATGCCCCGCCCGTCGTCGATGACGCGGATGCCGCCGTCGGCGAGGATCGTCACCTCGATGTGGCTCGCGTAGCCGGCGAGCGCCTCATCGACGGAGTTGTCGACGACTTCGTAGACCAGGTGGTGCAGGCCGCGTTCGCCGGTCGAGCCGATGTACATGCCCGGACGCTTGCGGACGGCCTCCAGGCCCTCGAGAACGGTGATGTCCGAAGCGCCGTAGCTTTCGGAACCATTCGTCGTCTTCTCGTTGTCAGCCACGCGGCTCCCCTCATCCATTCGGGCTGTTCACCCGAATATTCACCCCATCGATTCTAGCAAGAACGGCCATTCAACAGGGCTCGCACCCGGTCGGCAGGGCCATCTCACACCCCATGCGACCTGGGAGGATGCCGCTGTGAGCAGGGACACCCCGGGGATTGCGGATCGAAGGAGGGCGAATGGCGCCGATCCCCTCGCCGATGCTCCCGCCGCTCCCCCTCACCCGTAGGTGTCTCGGGGACCCCGGCCCTTGACCGACAGGGGACCCTTGCGCCACGAGGGCGCGACCGGGCCCCGGATGATGACCTGCTGAACGACCCCCGGGCCGACCTCCTCGTCGATGCGCCGTTCGATCGTCTGAAGCAGCAGGTGGAGCTGCTTCGCCCACGCCGTCGAGGAGCACCTGACGATGAGCGCGTGGTCCTCGAAGGCCTCGACCGTTGAATGCTCGGCCACATCGGGCCCGACGATCTGCGGCCACTTCGCCATGATGGAGCCCATCTTCGTGGGCGTGTCCCAGTGGTTCTTCGCGATCATCGCGTGGAGGACCTGGTCGATGCGTCCCGCCGGCCGGTAGTTGAGGCGCATCGCGGCAAGACCGGGCGCCTTCGCCCATTTCGAGCGCGCCCGGATCCTCGCGCGTTCGAGGGCGAGCAGATCGCCCTGCGCATCGCCCGCCGGGGCACTCGGCGCCCCCTCCCCCGCCGGATCGGAGCGGCCCTCGACATCGAGGGCCGTCTCCTCGGAGGCCCCTCGCAAGTCGCCCAGGCTCGGCCTCGATTCCTCCAACCCCCATGTGGGCGCCGTGGTGCGGACGTACCCCTTGGCCCGGGCGACCCGCTGGGCGCGGGCGAGCGCGCGGGCGAGGTACTCCTCGGTGGTCGCGCCCCGATCCGCACCGCGACCCGCCCCCTCCCCGGCGGAAGGGGGTTGCGACCATGAGGAGGCGATCGCGCTCATGAGGCGACCGATCCGCCCTCGGGGGTCCAGGCGACGGGGATGACGTGCGCGACCAGCTCGGCGGGGATGTCCGCCTCGACCGCGGCCGTGATGAGCACCTGATCGGCCGCATCGACGCGCGCGGCCAGTCCCGTGCGCCGCTTCGCGTCGAGCTCGGCGAAGACGTCATCGAGGATGAGGATCGGCGTCTCCCCCTCCTCGCGCAGAAGGTCGAAGGATCCGAGCCGCAGGGCCAGCGCCACCGACCAGGATTCGCCGTGACTCGCGAAGCCCTTGACCGGCATGTGCCCGAGGACCAGGCTGAGGTCGTCGCGATGCGCCCCCACGAGGTTCACGCCCCGGATCGTCTCCTGCTCGCGCATTCCGGCCAGCGCGGCGAGCAGCCTGCGGGTCTGCGCCTCGACGTCCTCCAGGTCGCCGCTTCCCGGATCGTCCCGGCTCGTGCCGATCACCCGGTCGACCGAGGCGTCGAAGGCGAGGGAGAGGGCGCGCGGCGAATCGGCGATGTCCTCGTAGGCGCGCGCGGCCGGTCCGGCGAGCATCCTCGTCGCCCGGTAGCGGGCGGCCGTGACCTCCGCCGACAGTCGCGCGAAGCTCTCATCCCAGATCTCGATCGTCGACAGTTCGGGTTCACGGCCCCTGCGGATCGCCGCCTGCGCCTGCTTCATGAGGGCCGCACGCTGGCGCGCCACACGATCGAACTCGCTGCGCGTCTGGGCGAAGAGGGGGCGCATCTGGATCGCGAGGTCGTCGAGCAGGGCCCTGCGCGCGCCCGGTTCTCCCCGAACGAGTTGGAGGTCCTCGGGCGCGAAGACGACGGTCCGGACCAGTCCGAGCAGATCCTTGGGTTTGGCGTTCGCGCGATTGATCCTCGCGCGGTTCGCCTTCCCGCGGACGATCTCGAGCTCGAGGACCTTCTCACGGCCTTCGGCTCCGACGGTCTTCACTCTGACGAAGGCGCCCCTGGGCGCCTCTTCGCCCTCGTCGATGGGGATGCGGACGAGCGCCGAGTCGGCGCCCACGCGATGGGAGGAGAAGGTCGACAGGTACGCGATCGCCTCGACGAGATTCGTCTTCCCCTGGCCGTTCGCGCCGAGGAGCACGGTCGGCCCCTCGGGCAGCTCGAGGACCAGGTGATGCCAGGAACGGAAGTCGTCGAGCGCGAGGTGCGAGACCCGCATCCTCAGACGCCGAAGCGAATCGGCATGAGGAGGTAGCGGAAGGTCGAGATCTCGCCCTCATCGGCCTTCGTCTGCCCGGTCATGACGGCCGGCTTGTTCGGGTGCGTGAAGCCGAAGCGGACGTAGTCCGTGTCCATGACGGCCAGGCCGTCGAGGAGGAACTGCGGGTTGAAGGCCGTGGCGATCTCCTCGCCGAACAGGGTCGCCTCGATCGCTTCGAGTGCCTGCGCGTTCTCGCCCTGACCGGCTTCGAGGACGAGGCGCCCTTCGGTGAAGGACAGTCGGACGGAGGTCTTGCGCTCGGCGACGAGGGCCATGCGCTTGACGGCTTCGAGCAGGGCGTGACGATCGCACACCGCCTGAATCGGCGTGGAGTCGGGGAAGAGCCTGCGCACCGGCGGGTAGTCGCCGTCCATCAGGGTCGAGGTCGTGCGGCGGCCCGCGGCGGTGAAGCCGATGAGGGAGGAGGCGCCGGGCTGGTTCTCGGTGGAGACGCCGAGCTCGACCTTCGCGCCCGAGGTCATCGACTTCGCGACGTCTTGGAGGATGCGCGCCTTGACCAGGGCGATCTGCTCGATCGAAGGATCGGCGGGTTCCCATTCGAGTTCGCGCATCGCGAGGCGGTAGCGGTCGGTCGCGAGCAGGGTCATGCGTCCGCCGTCGATTTCGATCCTCACGCCGGTGAGCAGCGGAAGGGTGTCGTCCTTCGATGCGGCGATCGACACCTGGGTGACGGCCTGAGCGAGGACCTGCGAATCGATGGCGCCGGCGGTCTCGGGCTGCGCGGGCAGCAAGGGGTATTCGTCGATCGGCATGACGGCGAGCATGAAGCGCGAGGAACCGCAGGTGAGGTTGACCTTCTGGCCGTCGAGTTCGAAGGTCACCGGCTTGGACGGCAGGGACTTGGAGATGTCCGCGAGGAGCCTGCCGGAGACGAGGACGTCACCGGGTTCTTCGACGGTCGCCGGGATCGTGGAGTTCGCCGATACCTCGTAGTCGAAGGAGGAGAGGTGGAGCTCTTCAGCGGCGGCGTGTATGCGCACGCCGGCGAGGATCGGGCTGGCCGGACGCACGGGAAGGGCCCTGGCGGTCCAGGACACTGCCTCGGCGAGGACATCGCGGGCGACGGTGAACTTCATTCCGGCCTCCGTGAAGATATGACAATACGCCGTCTCACTCTACCTTCCCGAGCGGGCGAACGTTACTCGATCACTCGTCGGGGCGGAGGCGCGATGCGAATCCCCGGGAAGAGCGGGCCCCGGGCTCACGTCATTCGGGGCGCGGGGGCTGATGTCGGCGATCCGGCGTCATTCGAAATGACAAGAATCTTGTCATCATCAGGGGTGTGGATTCTGTGGAAACGACGGTTTTTCCACGTGCTGGTGCCGTTCAGCGGTGTTCACGCTTCCGGGGATGAGGATGGGGATCCGTCACGAGGAGCTGTGGACGGCCGAACGTGTCATTTCGCGATGTTCACAGACGCTCCGCTCGGATCCCCAGGCTGAGGACGCGGATCCACCGCACTGCTCACAGGGATTGTGAACGGGGCGGAAAAGATGTGATTCGAGGGCGTGAGGCGCTTTAGGAGCCCCGCGCGGCCTTCTTGATCCGGTTCGTGAGCTCCGAAACGTGGTTGAAGGTCTCTCGCTTCTCCTTCATCTGGGCGAGGATCTTCTTGTTCGCGTGGATGACGGTCGTGTGGTCGCGGCCGAAGGCCTGCCCGATCTTCGGCAAGGACAGGTCGGTGAGCTCCCTGCACAGGTACATCGCGATCTGACGGGCCTCGACGACGTTGCGCGAACGGTCGGTCGAGCAGAGCTGGTCGATCGTCACCCCGAAGTAGGCCGCGCATTGGCCCATGATGAGCGAGATCGTGATCTCGTTGTCATCGGGATCGGAGACGTAGTCCTTGAGCATCATCTCCGCGAGGGAGATGTCGACCCTCTCCTTCGTCAGGTTCGCGTAGGCGACGACGCGGACGAGGGCGCCCTCGAGCTCCCGGATGTTCGAGGAGATCCTCGAAGCGATGAACTCGAAGACCTCCGGCTGGATCTCGAGGGCGTCCGTCGCCGCTTTCTTCTGAAGGATCGCGATGCGGGTCTCGAGGTCCGGCGGCTGGACGTCGACGAGGAGTCCGGAACCGAAGCGCGAGGTCAGGCGCTCTTCGAAGCCGTTGAGGTAGTTCGGGTGTACGTCCGAGGTCACGACGATCTGCTTATCGGCCTCGTAGAGCGCGTTGAAGGTGTGGAAGAAGCCCTCCATGGTCTGCTCCTTATCGCCGATGAACTGGATGTCGTCGATGAGGAGGATGTCGAGTTCGCGGTATCGCCTGTGGAAGGCCTCGACCTGGGAATTGTCGGTCTTGTTGAGGCGGATCGCGTTGATGAATTCGTTCGTGAACTCCTCGGAGTTCACGTAGCGCACCTTGAGCTTGGGGTAGAGCGAGATCGCGTAGTGGCCGATCGCGTGGAGGAGGTGCGTCTTGCCCAGGCCGGAGTCGCCGTAGATGAACAGCGGATTGAAGGTGGTGCCCGGGGATTCGGAGGCGGCGAGGGCGGCCGCGTGCGCGAAGCGGTTCGACGGGCCGATGACGAAGGTGTCGAAGGTGTACTTCGGGTTGAGCCGGGTCTGCGCTCCGTCGAATGCGGGAGAGGGGGAGCTCGTCCGACGCTGTTCCGAGTGGGCCGGGGTTCGCTGGGGCGTCGGCGCAGGGCGCTCGTCGTGGGCGGCGCGGTCCCGCTGCTCGGCGCGCTCCTCGGGGTGCGCGCTCGAGTGCTCGGAGTCGTCCTCGTCCTCGTCGAGGCTCGCGGCGAGCGCGGGATCGACGGTGATGGCGATGCGGATCTCGCGTCCGAGTGTCGCTGAAAGAGCGCCCGCGACCTCGGTACTCGCCTTGGATTCGATCCACGTCTTCGTGAAATCGGAGGGGACCGCGAGCAGGATCGTGCCCTCGATGTCGCCGAGGGGCTTGGCGGAGCGCAGATAGGTCGAGGCCGCGGGGCCGAGGTGATCTGTGGAAATGGTGTCGAGAGCCCGCTGCCAGGCAGCGTCCAGTGATGTCGTCTCCACGGTCCGTCCTCAAGGTGCTTCTGTGCGTGATGTCGATCACCGAATGGAGGGACTTCCGCACCATTCGATCCTCTGTCACTGTAGCCGTCCCCAGCGTAATTCACAGCTTGGGGATGAAACTGTGGAAGGAAGTGCGCGAATGACATTTGTGTAGTTACACGGGCGGCGCTGCGCGGTGAAGCCGAAAGATGGAATTCCACAGGCCTGTGGATGACGCGCAGGGATTCACAGCTGTGGACGAGCTCGACCCACAGAGAATTCCACAGGTGTGAATACGGGGGTTTCGTCACAGCGGGACGAATGGCATTGACTCGCGTTCTTCGGCCTTCTAACCTGATTCTTCGTCTGTGCCCGTTTCGGCGGGCGCGCCATCGACTCCTGCGCGAAGCAATCGCGGTGGGGTCGCCACCACATGAACGATGAGCGGGAGTTGTCGGCCCGCTCCCGCCGAGGAGAACTGCAGTGACCACCAAGCGGACCTACCAGCCGAACAACCGTCGTCGCTCGAAGACGCACGGCTTCCGTCTTCGCATGAGCACCCGCGCCGGCCGCGCCATTCTGGCCGCCCGCCGCCGCAAGGGCCGCGCCAAGCTGTCCGCCTGAGACTGCGCTGGTGCTGCCTCGCGCACACCGGATGGTCGATCCCGAGGATTTCCGACGGACGTTCCGGCAAGGAGCGCGAGCCGGGGATCAGATCCTGATCGTCCACGCACGAACCGACGAGGAGCGCAATGACCGCCTCGTCGGTTTCGTCGTGCCTAAGCGGGAGATCAAAAGGGCGACGGGACGCAACCGGGTGAAAAGGCAGCTCCGACACCTCATGCGCGATCGCCTCGATTCCATTCCCGAGGGCGGCCGCATCGTCGTCAGAGCGAGCGGAAGAGCATTCGGCCGCAGCGCCTCGGAACTGGGCGCCCACCTGGATTCGGCGCTCGCCCGTGCCTGGAAGCGCTGGGAATCGAAATGAGCGCCCCGGTGCGAATCATCGAGGTCATTCGCAGGCCGGTCCGGTGGGTGCTCATCCTCCCGATCCGCCTCTATCGTCGATTCGTCTCACCGATGATCGCTCCGCGATGCCGCTACGCGCCGAGCTGCTCGACCTACGCGATGGAAGCCATTGAGGTTCACGGGCCGATCAAGGGGATCATCCTCGGGACGTGGCGACTCCTCAGGTGCAACCCCTGGAGCCTGGGCGGCGTCGACCACGTGCCGCCCAAGGGTCGATGGAAGCCGGAGCCGTGGATGCCCCCCGAGGACTGGGCGGGCAATGCGACCGACATCGTCAGGCCCACACCGATGGGGCTCGAATCCCTCCTGGGCGAGAATGCGGGTGCCGCCCTCGTCCCCGAAAACCCCCCGGCGAATGCCGGACGATCACAGGGCGCACGCCGCGCCCGAACTGCTTGAAGGAGCACGCATGTTCGACAAGATCCTTCACCCCTTCGCCGTGGCTGTGGCGTGGGTCTGGGTGAAGATCCACGACTTACTCGTCCTGCTCGGATTCGAGTCCGGTTCAGGCGTCGCCTGGGTGATCTCGATCGTCCTCCTCACGCTCATCGTGCGCATCGCGATCGTGCCCCTCTTCCTCAAGCAGATCAAGAGCTCGCGGGCGATGCAGGCCGTCCAGCCCGAGATGCAGCGCATTCAGGCCAAGTACAAGGGCAAGAAGGATCAGCTGTCCCGCCAGAAGCAGGCCGAGGAGACCCAGGCCCTGTACAGGAAGTACAAGGTGAGCCCCTTCGCCTCCTGCCTCCCCGTCCTCGTCCAGATGCCGATCCTCTTCGCGATGTACCGTGCGATCTACGCGATCAAGGATCTCGCCGCGGGCACCTACAAGTACGCCGACATCGAGACCGATCACCTCGGTCCGATCGACCAGGAGGTCGCGAGCTCGATCGACGCCTCCACCGTCTTCGGGGTGCGCCTCTCGCACACGATCACCTCCGGGGACGGGACCGCGGCGGTCATCGTCTTCGTCCTCTTCATCGTCATCATGATGGCGCTCATGTTCTACTCCATGCGGATGTCGATGGTGAAGAACATGCCCCCGGCCGTCGATCCGAACAACCCGCTCGTCCAGTCGCAGAAGACGATGCTCTACATGATGCCGCTCATGTACCTCTTCTCCGGAGCCTTCTTCCAGATGGGCGTCCTCGTCTACATGATCACCGGTTCCGTCTGGGCGATCGGCCAGTCCTACTGGACCATCAAGGTCATGCCGACGCCCGGCGCCCCGGCGTACAAGGAGCTCGTCGCCAAGCGCTACGCGAAGTACACCGAATGGGCCAAGCCCTTCTTCGCCGACTACGACCTCGCCCGGGCGGGCCTGCCCTCCTCGGCGGAGGATCCGGGCGTCGTCGCCCTCAACGAGAAGACCTTCGAAGAAGCGGCCAAGCGCGCCAAGGGCCAGAAGGTCGCCACCGACTTCCCCGAGTCGATGACGGCCGGGGACAAGGTCTCGGTGCTGCGCAACCTCGCCCTGCAGGAGTGGACCACCCTTCCCGACGAAATGTGGATGCGCGGCGTCAAGGAGGCCACCGCCAAGGCCGAGGAGCGCCGCACCCAGCAGGCCAGGCGCGAGCAGCACAAGAAGCTGTCCCGCGAAGAGCGACTCGCCGAGGCCGAGCGCCAGCGAGCACGCGAAGCCCGCAAGCAGGCGGCCGCGCAGAGCCCCGTTCAGAGCGCCGAAGAGCTCGAGCGCCGTCGCCAGGAGCGCCGACGCGCCCGCAGGGAGCAGCGCAAGAACAGGGGCGAGTGAGCCACTCGCGACGGGGCTGAGAAGTCCGTCGCCTCAAGACCTCAACCCAATTCGAATTCGGGAGACCTAGATGACCGACAATCAGAAGGACAAGCTGACGCGCCTCGAAGAAGAAGGCGAGCTCGCTGCCGACTACCTCGAGGAGCTCCTCGACATCGCCGACCTCGACGGTGATATCGAGATCGACGTCGAGAACGGAAGGGCCAGCGTCGAGATCGTTTCAGAGGACCCCTCCGCCCTCGAGCGCCTCGTCGGAGAGGACGGGGATGTCCTCGATGCCCTCCAGGAGCTCACGCGCCTCGCCGTCCAGACCGAGACCGGCGAACGTTCGCGCCTCATGCTCGACATCGCCGGCTTCAGGGCGGAACGCAAGTCCGAGCTCCAGGAGATCACGATGGAGGCGATCGCCCGCTTGCGCGCGACCGGCGAGTCGCAGCGCCTCGATCCGATGAATCCCTTCGAGCGCAAGGTCTGCCATGACGTCGTGGCCCGCGAGGGCTTCGTCTCCGAATCCGAAGGCGTCGAGCCCCACCGTCGCGTGGTGATCCTCGTGTCCGAAGAGCCCGGTGAAGAGGAAGCCGAAGAGGCGTGAGCACGGGGACGGGACCGGCCGCGGATGCCGTGGCTGCGGAAGCGAAGGGGCGCCGGGTGGGCGATCCCTTCGCTCCCGAGCAGCCGACGGATGAGGTGCGCGAGTTCTTCGGATCCTCCTTCGCAGATGTCGAGCATTTCGTCCGCATGCTCGAGGAGGAGGGTGAGATCCGAGGACTCGTGGGGCCCCGCGAAATGGAGCGGCTCTGGTCGCGTCATGCCGTGAATTCCGCAGCCGTCCTTCCTTTCCTGCCGAGGTCGGGGCAGGTCCTCGACATCGGTTCGGGCGCGGGCCTGCCCGGGATCATTATTGCGATCTGCCGTCCGGACCTGGACGTCCACCTCGCGGAGCCGATGGCGCGGCGCTGCGAGTGGCTCTCCGATGTGATCGAGGAGATCGGTCTGGACAATGTCACCCTGCACCAGGCGCGTGCCGAGGAGCTGCGGGGCAAGGGCCGAGCCGACGTGGTCACCGCCCGAGCGGTGGCGAACATGTCGAAGCTGATCCGCATGACGACGAAGCTCATCGCGCCGGGCGGTTCGCTGGTGGCGCTCAAGGGACGCCGTGCGCCCCTCGAAGTGGATGAGGCTGCACGCGAGCTCAAGAGTCATCACCTCGCTGCGAAGATCCACGAGGTTCCCTCGATCATGGAGGAGGAGTCGACCTTCGTCGTCGTGTGCAAGCGGACGAAGTAGGTCTCCGCTCCTCCGCTTTCTTCGTTCGTCGGCCACCGGGTGCGCCCGACCGCACATGGCCGGTGATCCTCGTAGACTGGACGGGCTGTGAGATGGAAGGTGATCCTTTGAGCGTGGAATTGTCTGGCATGGATTCGACTCCGCTCCTGTCCCAGATGGAGCAGAACATGCGCGATCGGCGCCTTCTCGAGGACGCCGTGTTCGGACGCCCATCGCGTACCCGGGTGATCGCCGTTGCGAATCAGAAGGGCGGAGTGGGCAAGACCACCTCGACGGTCAACCTCGCCGCTGCTTTGGCCGTGGGCGGTCTCAAGGTTCTGGTCATCGATGCGGACGCCCAGGGGAATGCCTCTTCGGCACTGGGTATTGAGCATTCGCCCGGAACGCCCTCGACCTATGACGTTCTCATCGGCGGAGAGCAGCTGTCGCAGGTCCTCGTGCCCTGCCCGGATGTCGAAGGGCTTCTCGTGTGCCCTGCGACCATCGATCTTTCGGGAGCAGAGATCGAATTGGTCGATCTTCCGCGACGCGAGTTCCGCCTCGCCGAGGCGGTGAAGGAGTTCCTCGCGCTCGTCCGCGATATCGATGTCGTCCTCATCGATTGCCCGCCGTCGCTCGGACTCGTCACTTTGAATGTGATGGTCGCTGCGGACGAGGTCCTCATCCCGATCCAGACGGAGTACTACGCGCTCGAGGGCCTCAGCCAGCTGTGGTCGACGATCGATCGCATCCGACGCGATCTCAACCCCCGCCTTCACGTTTCGACCATGCTGCTCACGATGTCTGATCGCAGGACGCGATTGAGCGAAGAGGTGGAGGCCGAGGTACGCGCGCATTTCGCGGATCTCACCTTGGAGACAGTGATCCCCCGTTCGGTGCGCGTGTCGGAGGCGCCCTCATACGGGCAGTCGGTCATCACTTATGATCCTCGGAACAGCGGAGCCCTCGCCTACCGGAAGGCGGCGCTGGAACTGAGTCTTCGTCTCGCTCGTTCTTGAGCGGTCGGGGCTGGGGCCTGGGAACTGGGGTGCAGGGATGCGGGCCCCTGTCCTCTCGGGTTTCGAGCTCTCGGTCTTTCGGTCTTCCGCTCTCTTGGTCTCTCGGTTTTCGCACTCTCGTGCGAGCATCCTCGGGCGACCTGGTTTCTCGTATTCGGAGGGAAGGGGGAGTGATCGGCGCGGTGATCGTCTTGCTCCGGACGTCTCAGTCAGAAGAACGGCGCGTGTCGTGCGATTTCGAAGGAGCTGAGCTGCTTTATTGCCTCTGAGGTGCGAAAAGACATCACTGTCATTCATGCTGTGAGGAGAAGTCAGCACTCTTGGCCTCCTTTGCTTCAGGGGCTCCTTGAGTCCTTCACCGTGTGTGATGAGGACTATCCGAGGGTGGCTGCCTGCTCCTCGGGCCACCGTGATGTTTCACGTGAAACATTGAGTGGGCATCGGTTATGTAGGGTCGTCCTTCGCATGCGCGAACTGAAGCGGGATGGTTGATGCTCGGCGGCGGTGGACGAGCGTGTGAGAGGTGAAAAGTGATGCGAGCTTGAGAATCTGAAGTCCAGTTCATGTGATTGACGACTTGCAGCTCGCCCTCCCATCTCTCCATCGCCGGGGGATGGGGAGGAAGGCGGTATGTCGCTGATTCGGCGCGATCGGCGCTTCGCCACGGCCGGAGTCTCCGTATGACTACGACTCGGCTGCGTCCGCTGTTTCGCGGTGATGGATGCTTCACGGCGATGGATGTTTCGACAGGGGTCGCCACTTCGGGTCGGGCCGGTATGCGCTGCTGCTGTCGGCTGCTCACTCGCTGTGGTCGTTCTCTGCGTGGTTGTTCACTCGGCGCGGTCGTTCCCTACTGTGAGTGTTTCCGTGCCGTGGTCCCATTCCCGCTGCGCTTGTTCTCCTGCCTTGGCCCCTCTTACGCTGTGGATGCTTTTGCTCTATGACGGGTTGCTTCTTCGCCGTAGCGCTCTCGCGCCATGGGTGCTTTTGCCATGCCTGCCTTCTTCGGCGTGCTCGCATTCTTCGCCATGGCGGATTTGCCATGTGAAGTGGATGAATCATCGGCTTACGAGCCGACTGCGCTCTCCAATTTGCGGACTCCTCTCAACGCCGGAAGGCACTCCGTTGGATTCTGATCTTCGCTGAAAGCCGATGCCCGCCGGATTCTGATGCTCGATGAAGTCCGATCTCGATGGACTTCAATGTTTCACGTGAAACATGGTCCACTCATCAGTGGAGACCTGAGGGTGGATGAGGGTGGAGACCTGAGGTGTGGAGACCTGAGGTGTGGAGACTTGAGGCGTGAAGACCTGAGGTGTGAAGACCTCGGGCGGAGGTGGCGATCTATCCCATCCCGGTCTGGCCATTTGGAAGGAGGTGCAGGCGTATCGGCGCAGCCTTTCAGCCTTCAGCCGTCAGACCGTCGACTCGTCATGTTCGCCCTTGAGTCTGACTTGTGCATCGATGGGTCTTCTTAGCCATTTGGAGATCTGGCGCTTCTGCTCAGCCTCTTGTGTGTGTGAACTTCCAGGAGAGTGTTCCGCAGAGTCCGGTTGTTTCTCATGTGCTCTGGGCGAATCGGAGTTTCGGCGCATGTCGGCAGTCCGGGTGCATTCGGTGCGTCGCAGTACTTCATCTGGTGTTGTTTCGACTACTCGTTTCGGAGTGTCTTCTTCGGCCGGAGTACCAATGTCAGGGGATGTGCATCGTTCTCACCCGCCCATGCTTCTCCACTCCGGGTACGGTTCTCAATTCCGGGTAGGAGTGATCGACTCCGGGTATGCTTCTCAACTCCGAACGTGGTTCTCACCGTAAAAGTCGTATTCAGCACCGCTGAATATCCCTCCGCCTGCCTGAATCAGCACGTGGAGATCACTCCATGATTCTTCTGAATTCAGCTCCTCATCGCGATCTCCGCACTCCGTTCCCCAGGCGGTAGTTGAAGCCGTCCTCAAGGTGCAACCTCCTTCTCCGCGGCGCTCAACCCTTCCGCTCAGCTTGAGCTTTTGAGAGGCGCAATCGAACTGCATTCGCTGCCGCTCCTGCTCCCGACTGCGAACATCTGACACCGGTCATGCACAGGACGCCTTCGCGGGATGCCGCGAGACTGTTTCACGTGAAACAATGGGACGAGATTGATGGAGGTCATGATGGTGAACGAGAAGAGCAATCGCGCTGGTTCCGGAAGAGCCGCCACGAAGCATGCAGCTTTGGGCAGGGGCCTTGGCGCATTGATTCCTTCACAGGTGACCAATGATGACGGCTCTGTTGCGGCTTCAGGATTAGCCGCGGACCCCCTCGACGTTCTCTTTCCCGGTCGACCCTCGGGTGCGCGCGCACGAGCGCGCGGCGGTTCCGCGAAGGACTTGCTCATTCCCAAGTCATCAAGCACGTCGAAAGCTCGAAAGTCTGCCAAGTCGTCGAGCGCTGCTCGTTCCGATGCGAAGAGTGCGAATGCGAATGACCGAGGAATGGACGGGAAGGATGCCTCATCCGTTTCTTCATCGCTTGATGAGCAAGCGACGCATGGAAGAAGGAACGGCTCGTCGGCGCATTCCTCGTCGACGACTCCTTCAGGTCGAAAGCTGGAATCTTCGTCCGAATCGGGGACGACAGCGGCTGCACTTGCCGACTCGCACAAGCCCAGCGCGCGTCTCTCGTCTCCATCGAATGAACTCGCTGAGAACAATCGGGAGCACTCAAGCCCCGATGTCGATGTTTCACGTGAAACATCGCAGGATCTTCTGCCCGTCCCGGGTGCGACCTTCGCTGACATTCCGATCGATTACATCGTCCCGAATGCGCGGCAGCCGCGCGAGGTCTTCGATGAGGATGATCTTGCAGAGCTGCGTGATTCGATCCGCGAAGTAGGAGTGCTCCAGCCAATCGTCGTGCGACCGATCGACTTCGACGCCGAGCACTCTCCTCGTCTCGTGGAGTACATGGATGGGAAGCCGAATGCGCGTTTCGAACTCATCATGGGTGAACGGCGCCTCCGCGCATCGGAGTTGGCCGGCTTCGATAGTGTTCCGGCGATCATTCGACAGACCGAGGATGAGGACCTGCTTCGCGATGCGCTGCTGGAAAACCTTCATCGAGCACAGCTCAATCCGCTCGAAGAGGCCTCCGCATACCAGCAGCTCATGGCTGATTTCGGTGCAACACAAGAGCAGCTTGCGAAGAGGATTGCGCGCTCGCGTCCGCAGATCGCCAACACGCTGCGCCTGCTCAAGCTTCCGCCCGCGGTGCAGAAGAAGGTGGCGGCTCAAGTGATTTCCGCCGGCCATGCCAGGGCCCTGCTGTCCTTGGGGACGGCTCAGGAGATGGAGATGCTCGCTGAACGGATCGTCGCTGAAGGCCTCTCGGTGCGCACGACCGAAGAACTCGTGCGTCTCGGTCGAGTGAAGTCCGTTTCGAGAACGCGCACTCCTCGCGTCCCGGTCGTCTCACCGCTCGGCGAATCAGTCGTCTCCGCACTGGAGAATCTGTATGAGACGCGAGTGACGATCACTGAAGGTGCGAAGAAGGGCAAGATCATCATCGAGTTCGCCGGCCAGGAGGACCTCGAACGGATCAAGGACCTCATTGCGCGCCAGGGCTGAAACACCCGAAACCGTTTCCATCAACGACGGGAACAACCGAGGCTCGACATGGGCGTTTCGTCCTCGTGCAATAGGACACTAAAGTGGTCCGACCTAGTGGGACGAAGGAGAATGGTCTCAATCCCGGAGTTCGAAGAGGAGGGTGGCGCGATGGTAGTCGAACCGCTGGCACGGCCTGTCCTCTTCGACGTGGGCGGCGTCCTCGTCAATTCGCACCCCGACCCCGCCTACATCGCAGAACTCATCGGCGACGGCTCGTCTGAACTGGTCTCCCTCGTTGATCAGGCGATGTGGGCGAACCGCGATGCCTATGACGCGGGAGCGAGCGACCGGGACTTCTGGGACAGGGTCTCGGGGGACTGCGGTCAACCCCAGGTCAGCGATGAGGTGCTGGCCAAGCTCGTCGAACACGATTCGATGCGGATGCACGATGCCGATCCTGAAGCCGTAGCGCTCATCGACGAACTCGCTCAAGCCGGTGCGCGCCTGGGGATCCTCTCAAACGCGCCCCGGCCCATCGCCGATCAGATTCGACGCGCCTCATGGGCGAAGAGCTTCACCAGTTTCGTCTTCTCCTGCGACGCGGGTTCATGCAAGCCGCACCGTCAGATCTACCGCGAGTCCCTTGAGGCGTTCGAGGTCGATCCCGCGGACGTCATCTTCTTCGACGACAGGAAGAAGAACATCCGAGCAGCCCAACTCCTCGGCATTCACGGCATCTTGTGGACCGGTGCCGCCCAGGCGCGCGAGGACTTGAAAGACCTCGGCATCCTGGCCTGAATAGGGGTTCGCGAGCTTTCCGCTCCCCATCGCCTCTCCGGGAGTAGCACCTCTCCGAAAACTCCTTCTCATGCGCTTGAGCGCACCTTCATCGTCGGCTGCTCCTCAGCACGGAGTCGGCCCTTTGCACGCTCCTGCTGAGTCATCGAGGGGCGCTGCCTGCGCCCGAGGAAAACTGCCCCACCCGAGGAAAACTGCCCGCATCTGAGGAGAGCCACCCGCGTCTAAGGGGCGCTGCCCGCGCATGAAGGAGCCTCGCCTCCGCCTGAGGAGAATCGCCCGTGCTCGCGTAGAAACAGAACGGGGCCCGCCCTTCGGGCGGACCCCGCACTCAAGAAGCACTCAGGCGTTGTCGCCCTCGTCCACGAGATCCCCGTCAAGTCGATCTTCATCAACCGGGCGGCCAGCGGCGACGAAATCCACGATGCGGCAGCACAGACGAGCGAAGGACTCCGAAGCCTCGGCGGCCTGCGGAAGCAGGGAGGTGTCTGTCATGCCCGGCATGACGTTCGCATCGATGAACCAGCACTCGCCCTCGGCGTCCACCACGAAATCCATGCGCGACAAGTCGCGCAGGCCGAGAATCGTGTGAGCCTCGATCGCCGCCTGGCGCAGCGCATCGAGCTGCTCCTCGGAGAGGCGCGCGGGCACGAAGTACTCGGTCGCATCAGTCGTATAGCGCGCGGCGTAGTCGTAACGGCCCCCATCCGTCGCGATCTCAACCGGAGGAAGGGCCACGGGGCCGTCCTCCAGATCGATCACCGAAACAGCGATGTCACGCCCCTCGATGAACTGCTCGATCATGATGTGCTCGCCGTAGGCGAAGGCGTCGACCATGGCCGAGCGCAGCTCAGTCGCATCGGCGACGGTCGACAGGCCGAGGGCGGAACCGCCGTCCGTCGGCTTGATGACGACGGGGAAGACGGTCTGAGACTCGATGGCATCGAGCACCGGAGCGGCTCCGAGCTGACGGAAGAGCACCTGGGGGAGCGCCGCCCACCCCGGAGTCGCCAAGCCCGCGGCTCCGATGAGGGCCTTCGCGGTCGGCTTGTTCGAGGCGAGCTTGGCCTGAACCGAGCTGGAACCGACGAAGGGGACGTCGAGGGCCTCCAGGAGGGTCTGGAGGGAGCCGTCCTCGCCGATCGAACCGTGGACGAGCGGCCAGATCACATCGGGGGAGAAGGACTCGATAGTGGCGGTGAGCTGCTGGTCGAGGTCCGCGAGGCGGACTTCGTAGCCGGCCTGGGCAAGGGCGTTGGCCACCCGACGACCCGAACGGACGGAGACGTCGCGCTCGTGGGTGAGACCGCCGGCGATGATGAGGACCTTCGATTTCACGGGTTTCTCCTTGTTCCCTCAGCGGGCTGATGCCCGGCGAGGCGATTCGAATCGGCCTTGGATGAGCGTCGGATAGGGGTCACAGAGCGTTCGGAGCCGGTGCGATGCCCGGTCCGACCTCGTCGATGTCGCGCTTGTGGAAACCTGCGCCGAACATGTCGACGAGTTCCTTCTCCGCGTTGACGACGGTGGACAGGCGACGAATGCCCTCGCGGATCCGTTCGGGGGTCGGATAGCAGAAGGACAGGCGCATATGATCCCCGCCCTGACCGTCGTAGAAGAAGGCGGTGCCGGCGACGTAGGCGACCTGCGCGCGGACGGCGCGCGGGAGCATCGACTTCGCATCGAGGCCCTCGGGAAGCGTCACCCAGGTGTAGAAACCGCCGTCGGGCGTCGTCCACGTGCAATCCGGCATGTACTCCTCGAGGGCACCGAGCATCGCTTGAGCGCGTTCGGCGTACATGGCGCGGAAGGCCTTGACCTGCGAATACCAGTCGTAGTCTGTGAGGTATCCGGCGATCGCCATCTGGCCGACCATCGAGGGCGAGAGGATCGCCGACTCGGAGGCGAGGACGAGCTTGTCGCGAATCGCGTGGGGCGCGTAGGCCCAGCCGATGCGGAATCCCGGGGCGAACATCTTCGAAAAGGAGCCGAGGTAGACGACGCCCTCGGGCGAGAAGGACTTGATCGCCGGGAGAGGGTCCGAATGGAAGCCGAGAAGGCCGTAGGGGTTGTCCTCGAGGATGAGGACGTGCTCGCGCATGCAGATCTCGGCGATGAGGGGGCGTCGCTCGAGTGAGAGGGTGACGCCCGCCGGGTTGTGGAAGTTCGGGATCGTGTAGAGCATCTTGATGGTCCGGCCGGAGGCGCGGACGTCCTTGATGGTCTGTTCGAGGGCCTCGGGGATGAGTCCGTTCTCGTCCATGGGGACGTGGACGACATCGGCCTGTCGGGCGCGGAAGACTCCGAGGGCGCCCACGTACGAGGGCGCCTCTGCGAGGATGACGTCGCCCGGGTCGACGAAGAGCTCGGTCATGAGGTCGAGGGCCTGCTGCGAACCCGTCGTGATGACCACATCGTCGGGGTCGGCGCCGACGATGCCGTCGTAGCTCATGACCTCGGTGATGCGTTCGCGCAGGACCTCCCAGCCCTGGCCCGAGCCGTACTGCATGGCCTTGGCGCCGTCGGTCGCGATGAGCTTCTTCGCGGACTCGGCCAGACGATCGAGGGGGAGGTCCTCGAGGTTCGGCATGCCGCCGGCGAGGGAGACGACCTCGGGGCGGGAGACGACGGAGAAGAGTGCGCGGATCTCGGAAGCTCGCAGGTTGTGAGCTCGTTCAGCGTAGGCGTTGAACCACGGGTCGAGTCGATTCCCCTGCTGATTGCCGTCCGGATTCGCTGAAGTGCTCACTGGACCTTCCTCTACTCAATCGTGCTCTGCCACGGTGGCAGAGTCTTCGTGTTCGCCGGGAGGGCGGCCGCCGAGGACGGGCCCCGACGCGGATGCGCGATACGGGCGACACTCAGCCTAAGTGTGCCACCACTCACGCTGAAGAGCCGCATCGCTCCGCGCCGGGCGCGGATTGCGGGCTGTGCCTCTGCGCGCGGTCCCGCCGTCCATGGGAACGGGGCGACAAGTCGGACGCTGACAGTCCGGTTTTGAAAGAGGGATCATGCTGACCTGGGCTTACGCTCGCACACCTTCTTGCCTGTGTCCGACTTGTCGCCGCCTCCGCACTGCATTCAAAGCTCCCAGGGTGGAATGATGAGTGGATGGTGCCCTCAGATGAACGCTGAGGAACCTCCGGAGCGAGCGATTCCGCTGATCCGGCGCGCCGAAGCGTGCGGGCGGCGGGGAAGAGGAGAGACGATGAGCAGTGCGGGTGGGTTCCGGTCGATCGGCCGCTGCGGCGATTCGCGTCCCCTCCGCCGGGGCGCCTCGCCCTCGTCCCTCATCCCGGACGGCCCCGACTTCCTTGCGAACGAGTTCGTCGCCGTCGACTTCGAAACCGCCAATCGGAAGGGCGGGGTCTCGGCCTGCCAGATCGCCTTGGTGAAAGTGGAGGAGGGGAGGATCGTCGACCGGGCCGCGACGCTCATCAAACCGCCTCCGGGATGGGATCGCTTCGAGTTCACTTACCTGCACGGCATCGGACCGACGCATGTCCGCGAGGCGCCGATGTGGTCGCAGATCGCGCCGAGGATCGCGGAGTTCGTGGGCGACGCACCCGTGTGGGCGCACAACTCCTCGTTCGATTCCAGGGTTTGGGCCGATCTCGACGGGCACTTCGGTACGCGCACGCATCCTTCGCGCTTCTACTGCTCCTACAGGACCGCGCGCAGGATCCTGCCGGGGCTCGAGAATTACAAGCTTCCCACGGTGACGAGGGCGTGCGCGCCCGAATTCCGCCTCGACCACCACCGCGCCGACTCCGACGCGGAGGCATGCGCCCTCATCGTCGCTGCATTGCAGCGCATGATCGCTGCACGGTGAGCGGCCACCGCGAAGGGTGAATGTTGCGTCAGTCCGACGGCTGGCGAAGATGAGGAATCCCAAAAGTGGAGAGCTGCTAGCAACTGCTATTTTAGGCTAAATTAGCAGTTGTTAGCAGTTGAGGAGGTGCGCGACCGATGAAGACACCAGTGCCGCCGCCCGCGCCTTTGGGCGTACTCAAACGGCGACTCCTCATGTCCGAAGCGAGTCCACAACGGATGCTCGACCTGGTCACGCGTCCCGAACTCGTCAAGGATCGCGAATACCACCCGTGGGAGTGGTTCTTCCGGCATGAGCCGCCAAGCGGCTTCACGCGGGAGGAGTGGTGGACCGCGGTCCGTTGGAAGCGGGAAGAAACTGCACGGCCGCTTCCGCTGCGCCTTACGAGCGGAACCCCGCTCTCCTTCAACCTCCCCGATCCGCTCCTCGAACTCCTCGAGGAGATCACCGCGCGCACGAAGGGGCAGATCGAACTCCCCGAGCCGGTGACGAATCCGACTACGCGGAACCGTTACCTCGTGAGCTCGCTCATGGAGGAGGCCGTCACCTCGTCGCAGCTCGAAGGCGCATCGACCTCCCGCGTCGTCGCCAAAAGGATGCTGCGCGAGGGCAGGACCCCGACGAATCGCTCCGAGCGGATGATCGTCAACAACTATCTCGCCATGCTAAGGATCATCGAGCTCAAGGATGAGCCCCTGAGTCCCGAACTCATCATGGAGATCCACCGGAGGGTCACCGAAGGAACCCTCGACGATCCTTCCGAGGCCGGACGCATGCAGGCTCCCGGCGAGGAGCGCGTGAGGATCTACGGCGACATCGCGAACGAGCAGGTGCTCCACGTCCCTCCGCCCGCCGAGGAACTCGAGGAGCGCATGAGCGCGCTCTGCGCCTTCGCCAACTCCGAAAAGAGTGCGGATACCGGCTACGTGCCACCCCTCATCCGCGCCGTGGCCCTGCACTTCATGATGGGGTACGACCACTACTTCGCAGACGGCAACGGGCGCACCTCTCGGGCCGTCTTCTACTGGTCGATGCTCCACCAGGGGTTCTTCCTCGCGGAATTCCTCTCCCTTTCACGCCTCTTCCGCGCCGCCCCGGCGAAGTACGCGAGGACGTTCCTCCTCACCGAGCAGGACGAGGGCGACCTCACGCACTTCCTCCTCGAGCATGCGCGATTCCTCATGCGCGCGATCGAAGAGCTCGACGCCTATCTCGCCTCGAAGACGCGGAGCCTGACGACCCTCGGCCGTGCGCTTCGCGCAACGGATCTCAACCACCGGCAGATCGCCGTCCTCGAATCGTTCATGCGGGATCCCGGGGGCTGCATGACGGTCGCCCAGCACAGCGCGACCCAGGGGGTCGTCAAGCAGACCGCGCGCACCGACCTTCAGGACCTCGAGTCGCGCGGCTTCCTCCTGAGCGCTCGGCGGGGGCGGAGCGTCACGTGGTTCCCGGTCGACGACCTCGCGGATCGGATCAAGGGGCGGTCGAGGTAGGGGCGAAGGCCGACGGGACTGAGCCGCGACTGCCGGGCGCGTTCATGAAAGAGCGTGCAGGAGGGGCTGACAGAGTGCAATCGATTGCGTTACGATCGTCGCACGGCGCCTGTCGGCGAAGGGCCGACGAAGAGCACGGCGAGGTGCGAAGCGCGGGCGAAGAAGCCCGACTGCGAGACCATCCTCGTGCCGGCACCCGCGCACCGCTTCGAGAAGGGACGACCCATGAGCATCGCCGTCATCGGTTCGAACAACACCGACCTCATCACCTACATCACGCGCATGCCGGTCGAGGGCGAGACCATCGAGGCCCCGGACTTCGAGATCGGCTTCGGGGGGAAGGGCTCGAACCAGGCGGTCGCCGCGGCGCGCCTGGGGACCGAAGTCGTCATGGTGACCTGCGTGGGCGATGACTCCTTCGGTCAGGCCTACATCGAGAACTACAGGGCGAACGGCATCGACACCGCGCACGTCAAACAGGTGCCGGGCACCTCCGGAGTCGCGCCGATCTTCGTCGATCCCGAATCGCATAATCGCATCATCATCGTCAAGGGCGCGAACAACGGCCTTTCGCCCGAGGACGTCGATGCGGCGGCCGACGCAGTCGCGACGACCTCCTTGATCGTGTGCCAGCTGGAGATCCGTCTGGAGACCGTCGCTGCGGCGATCGGCCTGGGGGAGCGGCTGGGCGTGCCCGTGCTGCTCAATCCGGCGCCCGCTTCGAGGGAGCTCGATCTTGAACTCGCCGCGAAATGCACCTATGTCATGCCCAATGAGACCGAGCTCGAGCTGCTCACGGGCATGCCGACCTCGACTGACGAGGAGGTGCGGGCGGCGGCGCATCGCCTGCTGGAGTCGGGCTGCCCGAATGTGATCGTGACGCTCGGTGCGCGCGGGGTGCTGTGGCTCAGCGCCGAGGGCGATGATCTCCGACTCGACCAGTTCCCGGCTCGGGCCGTCGACACCACGGGCGCGGGCGACGCCTTCATCGGCTGCTTCGCGCACTGCCTGTCGGAGGGCTTCGAGGTCGGCGAGGGGCTGCGGCTCGCGAACGCCTACGCCGCCCGTTCGGTGACGGCTCGGGGGACTCAGAAGTCCTATCCGACGGCCGCCGAATTCCGCGCCTGGCTCCTCGAACGGGACGCGGTGCTCGCTGAATCCGCGATGAAACGCGATTGGTAACGATTGCACAACGAAGGGCGCGGATGCTCGACATGAAGTGACGCGCGTCCTAATCTCATCTGTGTTCGTGAAACCGAAACGTGAGTTCCCGCTCAGGAATCGGTCTTCCGCTTCCGAAGGGGACTGAGGAGTCCCCCGGGAAGCGATCGCGTTCTCCTCCGCGAGAGCGCGCGAGCCTCATCAATGTCGATGTGAAAACACAAGGAGTCATCATGAAGTCCCGCTTCGCGGCCGCAAGTGCAATCGTTTTCGCTTCCGCTCTGGCGCTGACAGCCTGCTCCGGCGGCAGCGCCTCGAGCGACACCGCCTCATCGGGCGCCGCCGACTCGTCCTCGAAGGACTACACCATCGCGATCGTCCCGAAGGACGCCACCAACCCCTGGTTCGTCCGCATGGAGACCGGCGTCCAGAAGTACGCTGAAGAAACCGGACTCAATGTCTTCCAGAAGGGCCCCGCCGAGACCGACGCGACCATGCAGGCCCAGGTCATCCAGGACCTCATCGCACAGGGCGTCGACGCGATCGGCGTCGTCCCCGTCGACCCGGGCGCCATCGAGCCCGTCCTCAAGGAGGCCATGGACGCCGGCATCGTCGTCGTCACCCACGAGGGCGCCTCGCAGGAGAACACGATGTACGACATCGAAGCCTTCAACAACGCCAAGTACGGCGCCTTCATCATGGACAACCTCGCCGCCGCCATGGGAGAGAAGGGCACCTACACGACGATGGTCGGCCACGTCACCAACGCCTCCCACAACGAATGGGCCGACGGCGCCGTCGCCCGCCAGAAGGAGGCCTACCCGAACATGACCCTCCTCGAGGCCGAGCCCCGCGTCGAATCCCAGGACAACGGCGAGACCGCCTACCAGGTCGCCAAGGAGGTCCTCAAGAAGTACCCCGAGGTCACCGGCATCCTCGGCACCTCCTCCTTCGACGCCCCCGGTGTCGCCCGCGCGATCGATGAACTCGGCCTCCAGGGCAAGGTCTTCACCGCCGGCACCGGCATGCCCGAAGCCAACAAGGAGATCCTCGACAAGGGCCTCGTCGCGGCCCTGACCCTGTGGGATCCGGCCGATGCGGGCTACGCGATGGCCTCGCTCGCCACCAAGATCCTCAACGGCGAGAAGATCGAAGACGGCATCGACCTCGGCCCCAAGGGCTACGTCATGCACTTCGCCGAGGGCTCCAAGAAGGTCCTCGAGGGCGACGGCTGGATCCAGATCACCAAGGAGAACGTCTCGAGCTTCGGCTTCTGACGAATCACCGGGGGCGCCGGCCCGCTCCGGCGCCCCCGGCATTCCGCATATCGGGTCGCGCCCTCGTACGAGAC
>NZ_JBNOYB010000053.1:0-2780 GCF_050312375.1 Schaalia sp. | reverse complement strand
TATGTAGAGGGGTTACTCTTCCCGGCAGGCGCGAAGCCCTTGCGAACGGGTCTTCGGTGTCCTCATTGCTGAACCTCCTGTTCAAGCACGTGGCGGATGCGTAGGTGTCCCCGACGGAGGAGAGGCTATCGTCTTCGCTTGTGACGGTCGACACCTTCCTCGGTTTCGATTTGGTTTCGAAACCTCTCAATTCGGATGGTCGAGATCCGGATGCCGCTGGCGGGGCGTGAGGGGAGACGAGTGCTGAGCGGGTGTCGGTGAGGTCTTCGAGGATTCACAGCCGTCTGGTCTACACTGGCCGCGGTCAAGCGGGGCCACCGTCAGGAAGGACATGGTTGTGAGAGTCAAGACCGCGGCATTGATCGCCGCCGCGTCGATCGGCGTGCTCGGACTGGGGGCCTGCACCGCCCAGCCCGGCACCGCAGTCAGTGTCAACGGGGTCGCCTACTCGGAAGCGGACATCACCCGCGGAGTCGAGGACTACGCGGCGCTCACCGGTCAGACCCTCGACCGCTCGACGGTGGTCCGCATGGTCCCCGATGCCCTCAAGTTCACCGAGCTCGCCGACGAGCTCGATCTCGCAGCGGGCGACGAGGAGGTCCAGGCCCACCTCGACGGCCTCGTGGCCTCCGGCAAGGTCGTGGCCCCCCAGGACGGGATCGGCAAGGTGTTGACCGAGATCCTGCGTTACACGGTCATCAATTCGCAGATCGGCGCCCTCGATGAGCAGACCGTCGCGGAGGCTCAGCAGAAGTTCCAGGAGATCGCCGCCTCCCAGCAGGTCGAGATCAATCCGCGCTACGGGAGCGCCCTGCCCGATGGGACCGCTGTTCCGCCCAGGTTCGGCGATGTCGTCGAGTTGTCGGACCTCGCGGCCGCCGAAGGCGCCGAGGGCGTCCTCCCCCAGTAGGCGTGGCCCGGCGGGCGCCGGGTTCGAAGGATCCGCCCCGCCCTCGTCGACGAGGGCGATCGGGCGGCTGTGATGCATCACTCCACCGGCCCGGGGCCCATCCGGGACCAATGTCGCGCCTGAGCGGATCCCTGTGCGCCCCTCGGCTGAAGGGCTGCAAGGATTCGCAGTTGGGCTAGGACTCGCGCCGCCGACGCACTATCGTTGGGAGCGACCAAGGTCCACGAAATTGATCGATTGGAGAATGACGTGGCAAGGATTGAGGCAATTGGAGCTCGCGAGATCCTCGACTCGCGCGGTAACCCGACCGTTGAGGTCGAGGTCATGCTCGAGGACGGCACCCTCTCGCGTGCATCCGTTCCCTCCGGCGCTTCCACCGGCGCCTTCGAGGCCGTTGAGCGCCGTGACGGCGACAAGGGCCGCTACCTCGGCAAGGGCGTCCAGGACGCCGTCGACGCGGTGACCGACGTCATCGCCCCCGAGCTCATCGACGAGGACGCCTCGGACCAGCGCGCCATCGATCAGGCCATGATCGACCTCGACGGCACCGACAACAAGGGCCGCCTCGGCGCGAACGCCATCCTCGGCGTCTCCCTCGCCGTCGCGCGCGCCGCCGCCGACTCGGCCGGCCTCCCGCTCTACCACTACCTCGGCGGACCGAACGCGCACGTCCTCCCGGTCCCGATGATGAACATCCTCAACGGCGGCTCCCACGCGGACACCAACGTCGACATCCAGGAGTTCATGATCGCCCCCCTCGGTGCGCCGACCTTCCGCGATGCGCTCCGCTGGGGCGCCGAGGTGTACCACACCCTCAAGGCCGTCATCAAGGATCGCGGCCTGTCTACCGGCCTGGGCGACGAGGGCGGCTTCGCCCCGAACCTCGATTCGAACGCCGCTGCGCTCGACCTCATCATCGAGGCCATCGAGAAGGCCGGCTTCAAGCCCGGCCAGGATGTCGCGCTCGCGCTCGACGTCGCCTCGACCGAGTTCTTCAAGGACGGCCTCTACCAGTTCGAGGGCGAGGGCCGCCCGACCGAGTACATGGTCGACTACTACGAGAAGCTCATCTCGAACTACCCGCTCGTCTCCATCGAGGACCCGCTCTCCGAGGACGAATGGGACGCCTGGAAGTCGCTCACCGCGAAGATCGGCGGCCGTGTCCAGCTCGTCGGCGACGACCTCTTCGTCACCAACCCGGCCCGCCTGCGCAAGGGCATCGAGCTCGGCGCCGCGAACGCCCTCCTCGTGAAGGTGAACCAGATCGGTTCGCTCACCGAGACCCTCGACGCCGTCGAAGAAGCGCACCGCAACGGCTACCGTTCGATGACCTCGCACCGCTCCGGCGAGACCGAGGACACGACGATCGCCGACCTCGCGGTCGCGACCAACTCCGGCCAGATCAAGACCGGCGCCCCGGCTCGTTCCGAGCGCGTCGCGAAGTACAACCAGCTCCTCCGCATCGAGGAGGAGCTCGGCGATGCCGCGGTCTACGCGGGTCGTTCCTCCTTCCCGCGCTTCTCCTTCTGAGACGCGGGGCGGGACGCCTCCGCCTGACGCAACCCGGAGCCCCGGACCTTCATGGTCCGGGGCTCCGGCCCTTTCCGGCCGCGGGGCGCGGGGGCCGTGCGCCGAGCGCCCGACACGGTCGAGCCTGGAGCACCCCGAGCCCTGGGCCCGTGCATGTGCGCCGCGCGACTGCTCGGGGCGCGCCGGGCCTCCGATGCGACGCGAGGGCGCGCGTGGGGCACCATGGTCCTATGGCTTCTTCACCGCGCAACGGGCGTCCGCACGCCCCGAGACGACCCGCGGGGCAGAGCGACAGCGCTCGGCCCGCTGCGTCCGGGCGCACCGCTTCGTCGCGGCACAG
>NZ_JBNOYB010000052.1:0-55974 GCF_050312375.1 Schaalia sp. | reverse complement strand
GAACTGGGCGCAGCTGGCGCGGAGCCCCGGGAGGAGCCGGCGCCTGCGGATCCCGCATCACTCACGTGGATCTGGGAGGCGAGCGACTCCGCAGACGCCCGGGCCCGCGACTCCGGGGCAGCGCACGACTCCGAGATGAGCGCCGGCTCGCAGTCGAGCGCCGCCCCCGCTGCGCGCCCGGATTCCGCCCCCGCATCTGCCCCTGCCCCGTCGGGGACGCGCACTCCCCCGGCGCCCTCCGGGGGCGAGGGGAGGCCCACGGACGAACGGCGCCCCACGGCCGGGCGGGGCGCCCTCAACCCCGAGGAGGGATCCCCCGCCGCGCCCACCCGCATCGTCCTGCCCGGCGACAGTCTGTGGGAGATCGCGCGCGCCCAGCTGCCTCCCGGCGCCGACGCGGCGACGATCGACGAGACCTGGCGCGCGATCTACGCGCTCAATGCCGATGCCATCGGTTCCGACCCGAATCTCATCCGCCCCGGACAGACCCTTCTTCTTCCCCAGGAGTCGAAATGAGCGGCCCTTCCCGCGCGCGATCCCTCGATCGCTTCACTCAGACCAGGCGCACCTTCCGCTGGGACATGACCCAGGACGTCTCCGCGACCGAGCTCGCCGACATGAGACTGTGGCTCGACTCCCGGTCCGAGGGCGGTCGGCTCGACCCCGACGTCCCGGACGCGTCGACGTGGTCGGCGGGCCTCGCCCGGGCGATCGTCGAGTCCCTGCTCGGGATGCGCGACAGGCGCCAGCTGGAACGCTGGATGATGCCCTCCCTGTACGCGGCGCTCAAGCACCTCCGCCTCGACTCGGCCTCGACGGGGCGTTCACGGCGCTCCTGCTTCCCCTCGGCCTGGCGGAGCGATGAAATCGCACCGGGCGTCGCGGAGTCCGCGGTCGTGGTGCGCGGCCCGCAGCGCTCCTACGCCGTCGCTCTGCGGCTCGAGGCGTTTCGAGGGCGATGGATGACCACCGCCCTCGAAATCGCCTAGCGCGCCGCGCCGCCGCGCGCGTTCACGAAGATGCTCAACGCCGCTTCCGCGCCTTCTTCGCCGCCGCACGACGCTGCTCACGGTTCGACGACCCCTGCGAAGCAGCGGGAGCAACCTGACCCGATGCCTCGCCCTCGGAGGAGGAGTAGCGCAGGGCCGCGGTCGTCCTCGCCTGGCCGAGGTCGCCCATGACGGAGGCGGCGCGAGCCGTTCGCGCCCGCTGCTCGGCGCGCTTGGCGGCCTGCGCGGCCTTCTCGGCGGCCTTCGCCTCAGCCGCGGCCTCAGCCGCGGCGACGGCGTCGAGGGAGGGGGAATCCGAGGCTTCGGGCGCGGTCTGCGCCCCCTGATCGAAGAGGCCCTTCTCCCGGGCCTGCTCGAGCGCCTTGTCGAACTGCTTGGCGAATGCGAAGACCTGCTGAACGGACTCCTCGCGAATGCGCTCCATCATCGCCTGGAACATCTTCGCGCCCTCGTCCTTGTATTCGACCAGGGGGTCGCGCTGGCCCATCGCGCGCAGGCCGATGCCCTCCTTGAGATAGTCCATCTCGTAGAGGTGCTCGCGCCAGAGGCGATCCACCGTCGCGATGACCACGCGGCGCTCGAGGTTGCGCATCGGGTCCTCGCCGAGCTGGGCGAGCGCCAGGGGGTTCTCCTTCAGGGCGTCCTCCGCGTCCTCGTACACGGCGTGAATGTCGCCGACGAGCTCCGTGATGAGGTCATCGCGGACGAGGGAGCCCCGCCCGCCGTGCTCGGCCTCGACCTCGGCGTAGGAGACCGAGGGCGGGTAGTACGCGCGCAGCGTGTCCCAGATGACGTCGAGATCCCATTCGCGCGGGGACAGGCCGCCGGTCTTCTCGTCGACGATCCCCGCGATCAGCGTCTCCATGAAGGACTTCATCTGCGGTTCGAGGTCCTCGCCCTCGAGCACCCTTCGGCGCTCCTCGTACACGAGCTCGCGCTGACCGGTCATCACGTCGTCGTACTTGAGGACGTTCTTGCGGATCTCGAAGTTGCGCGCCTCGACCTGATGCTGCGCGGACTGGATCGAACGCGAGACCAGGCGGTTCTCCAACGGGAGATCCTCGGGGTAGGCGCCCGAGGCCATGATCCGCTGCGCCATGCCCGAGTTGAACAGGCGCATGAGGTCGTCTTCCATCGACAGGTAGAAGCGGGATTCACCCGGGTCGCCCTGACGGCCGGATCGGCCCCTCAGCTGATTGTCGATGCGCCGGGACTCGTGGCGCTCGGAGCCGAGGACGTAGAGCCCGCCGAGTTCACGGACCTCCTCGCGCTCGGCTTCAACCGCGGCATCGGCCTCGGCGAGGGCGAGAGGCCAGGCGGCGCGGTACTCCTCGGGGTTCTCCTTCGGATCGAGCCCCTGGGCGGCGAGGTTCGCCTGCGCGATGAACTCGGAGTTGCCGCCGAGCATGATGTCGGTGCCGCGCCCGGCCATGTTCGTCGCAACGGTCACGGCGCCCTTGCGGCCCGCCATCGCGACGACGGCCGCTTCACGGGCGTGCTGCTTCGCATTGAGCACCTGGTGGGGGATCCGCTTCTCCTTGAGCAGCTGCGAGAGGAGCTCGGACTTCTCGACGGAGGCGGTGCCGACGAGGATCGGCTGGCCCTTCGCGTGCCGCTCGGCGATGTCCTCGATGATCGCGTTGAGCTTGCCCCGTTCGGTCGGGAAGACGAAGTCGGGCTGATCGACGCGGATCATCGGCTTGTTCGTCGGGATCGGGATGACGCCGATCTTGTAGGTAGAAGCGAATTCCGCCGCCTCGGTCTCCGCGGTGCCCGTCATGCCCGCGCGCGAGCCCTCGGGGTAGAGGCGGAAGTAGTTCTGGAGCGTGATCGTGGCGAGGGTCTGGTTCTCGGCCTTGATCTCAACGCCCTCCTTCGCCTCGATGGCCTGGTGCATGCCGTCGTTGTAGCGCCGACCCGGCAGGACGCGGCCGGTGTGCTCGTCGACGATGAGCACCTCCCCCTGATCGACGATGTAGTCCTTGTCGATGTGGAAGAGCTCCTTCGCCTTGATCGCGTTGTTGAGGAAGCCGATGAGCGGGGTGTTCGCCGCCTCGTAGAGGTTCTCCACGCCGAGCTGGTCCTCGACCGCGTCGATCCCAGGTTCGAGGACGCCGATCGTCTTCTTCTTCTCGTCGACCTCGTAGTCGACGTCGCGGGTGAGGAGCTTCGCGATGCGCGCGAACTCCACGTACCAGCGGTTGACGTCGCCCGATGCCGGGCCGGAGATGATGAGCGGGGTACGGGCCTCGTCGATGAGGATCGAGTCGACCTCATCGACGATCACGTAGTTGTGGCCGCGCTGGACCATGTCCTCGACGCGCTGGGCCATGTTGTCGCGCAGGTAGTCGAAGCCGAACTCGTTGTTCGTCCCGTAGGTGATATCGGCTTCGTACTGCTTGCGGCGCTCGTCGGGGCGCTGGCCGACGAGGACGCAGCCGGTGGTCAGACCGAGGAAGGTGTAGACGCGCGCCATGATGTCGGACTGGTACTTGGCGAGGTAATCGTTGACCGTGACGACGTGGACGCCCTTGCCGGTGAGCGCCCGCAGATAGGCCGGCATGGTCGCGACGAGGGTCTTGCCCTCACCGGTCTTCATCTCGGCGATGTTGCCCTGGTGCAGGGCGATCCCGCCCATGACCTGCACGTGGAAGGGCCTCATGTGGAGGATGCGCCACGCGGCCTCCCTCACGGTCGCGAAGGCCTCGACGAGCAGGTCGTCCAGGGTCTCGCCCTCGGCGAGGCGGGCCTTGAACTCCTCCGTCTTCGCCTGGAGCTCCGCGTCGCTCAGGGCTTCGAAGTCCTCTTGAAGGGCGTCGACCTGACTGGCGAGCTGGTCGAGCTTCTTGAGGGTGCGCCCTTCGCCTGCGCGAAGGATCTTGTCGATGAAGGACACGAGGACTCCTGTGGGTTGAATCGGGGCGAGGGCCCCGTGCGCGTGGCGCGCACCCGTTCAGTTTACGGAGTTCGCGGCCCGGACTCGACCTGACGCGGGCGCGACTCGTCTCATTCGCGGGACTTCCAGCGCCTCGGGGGTGCGATCCCCGTGCTCAAGGGCCCGCCGGAGATGCCTCCGGCGGGCCCTTGAGCTTCAGCGGACGCGGGGTTCAGGCCCTGATCGTCGTGTTGAGCCTGAGGACGCCGTAGGTCCAACCGTGACGGTGGTAGACGACGCAGGGCTGCATCGTCTCCTTGTCGATGAAGAGGAAGAAGGGGTGCCCGACCATCTCCATCTGGTCGAGGGCCTCGTCGACGCTCATGGGTTCGGCTTCATGGACCTTCTGCCGCACGATGATCGGCGAGTCCCCGAGCTGTTCCTCGCGGGCTTCGCCGACCTTGAGGTCTTCTGCGGAGCGCAGCGACGCGGGGGCGGGAGCGGCCTCTTCGGGGGCCCCGCCGTCGAGGGCGACCTCTTCGAGGAGTTCGACGTCCTCGATGTCGCGGGGGTAGCGCCGGCGGTGGTCCTTGTCGCGGTCGCGCATGCGGCGCAGACGTTCGAAGAGCTTGCCCGCAGCGATGTCAACGGCTGCGTAGCGGTCGGCGGACTCCGCTTCAGCGCGGATGATCGGCCCCTTGCCGTAGACGGTCAGCTCGATGCGCTCCGCGGTGTCGGCTTGGCGGGGGTTCCGCTCGTGGGTGAGTTCGACGTCCACCCGCTGAGCGCGGGGGTAGAACTGGGTGACTTTCGAGACCTTCTCTTCGACGTAGGCGCGGAAGTTCGGGTGGATCTCCGCATTGCGCGCGACGACAGTGATGTCCATGTTTCCTCCAGAGGAAGTCGGCGGGCTCCTTCGCCCGCGAATCGAATGCCCGAACGCATCGCCGCTTCGGGCCGTGATCTGAGCTATCACCTCCTCCGATCGCGCGGGGAGCGGTTTTCGTCTTCACCGCCTCCCGCGCGGTGGCTATGGGAGGAGTCTACCCCAGAACGTGATGCGCGTCATAGGATGCGCAGTCCCTTTCACCTGCTGCGACCCGCCCCCGCCTGCGCGAGAACGGCCCCGGCCCGGGCTCCTGCGCACACCCGCGCGAGCTCCCTCAGAGTCGCACCGGTCGTGATGACGTCGTCGACGAGGATGATCCTGTCCGGATCGGGCAGGCGGACTCGGGCCCGCATGATCCCCTCGCGCCCCCGTCTTCGCGCCGCCCCTCCCCTGCCGGCCTGCGAATGGGCGCCGATCCTCACGGCGATCGCATCGACGACGAGGACGCGGGCGCCGCTCGCGCAGGCGAGGCCGCGCGCGACGCCGCGCGCGAGCACGTCCGTCACCCGGGTCCCCGTCAGCCGCCGTTTCCAGCTCGGAGGCGCGGGAACGACCCACCACGGCTCGCCCGAGCGGGGATCCTCCCCCTCCCGGAGGGCGACGATGCCCGCGAGCGCGCGGCCGAGGGTGAAACCGGCTTCCTCGAGGAAGGCGCTCCCATCGAATGCGGGCGAGTGCTTCGCCGCGAGCAGGATCGAGCGGAGCTCGCCCTCGTACGCGCCGGAGGCGATGAGGGGGATCGACTCGCCCGCCCGGGGCGCGTCCTCGAGGAGGCCGACGACGGGCGGCCTCCTGGCGAGCGCCGCGCAGGCGGGGCACACGACTTCGTCCCAGGCCCCGCAGCCGAAGCACTGGGTCGGCCACAGGAGCCCCTGGGCGGCCCTGAGGAGCGTCACGGTCATGCCCCGATGCTCGCACCGGGATGCGTCCTGGGCGGCGCGGGGCGGGGGCGCCTGTGGACGGGCCGGCGATCCCGACGCCCCTGGATGAAGGCGCCGGGTCCTGCTCATCCGGGGAAGCGGATCTCCTTGAAGGTCGCGGGCACGTCCTGCCAGAGCGCCCCGGATCGGCAGTGGACTCCCCCGCGGGAGTCGAGGACGCACAGATTCATCGCCGATGAGCCGGCGCTCAGCGAAACGATGTCCTCGGGGGTGGAGATCGCCGATCCGAATCCCCCCAGGTCGACGTCGATGAGGCCGCTCCCGCCTCCGCGAGCCTCATCCGCGCGGGCGACGGCGACCACGAAGGAGGTGCCGTCCGTCCAGGCCGCGTCGATCACGCCCGTCGCGTAGGAGCCGCCCGACTCGAGTCCGACGATGCTGCGGGGCGCCCCCTCGGTGTCCCGCAGGACGGCGCCGATCCACAGCGCGCCGCCTTCTTCGCCCTCGCGGACGATGAGGGCCCTCGCCCCGTCGGGCGAGATCGCGACCGAGCGGACGGGGACGTCCTCGCCCCCTTCAACGGGGACTTCGATGACCGACCCGTCCGAGCGCGCAGCGATCGCTCCCGCCGGCGCTGCGGCCCAGACGTAGCCGAATCGGTCGATCGAGGGCGCTCCCGAGGACTGGTGCGCCACCCGGGCGCTCTCGGGCTCCGCCCCGCCTCTTTCGATGCGCAGCTCGCCCTCGTGCCTCCACGCGACGAGGTCGTGAGTGACCGGGGACATCGCCGGGGAGCCCGCCCCCTCGAGAGGCTGTTCGGCGAGGTTGAGGGGGACCACCGTCATCGCCGAAATCGTGCCGATCGCGCTCTCATTGAGCCCGACTCGCGTGTCGAGGGAGAAGGCGGGCCCCTCGGGCAGGGGCGAGTCGCTGAGGTCGATCCCAGAGACCTTCAGTTCCACCGCGGAGATCGAGGCGTCCTGGGCCAGGGTGCGCGCGATCTGCCAGTGGAGGAGGGATCGGGCCGTGGAGCTCTCGGGGACGGGCACCTCCAGGGAGACGGTGGCGACTCCTTCGCGCACCTCGATCCCCTGGGAGGGGATGGTCGTCCCACCGGGGATCGCGTTGGTGACCGCCTGGGAGATCCCCTTCTCGGGCCCGCCGACGAGGCCCTTGAGGAGGTGCGTGGACAGGCGCCTCGACGGGTACCAGCGCGGATCGGGGACGAGGGCGTCCCCCGTCGTTGCGGGGAAGTAGAGGTTCGTCAACTCGTACGAGGCGCTGAAGGAGGCCTGGGAGATGATGTAGGCGTTCTCGGGGGCGTCGATCCGCCACTGCCCGTTCTCCTTGACGAGGGCGAGGCTCGCGGTGATCTGGGAGTCGGTGCTGCGCGTCAGGATGCCGTTGGCGTCGACGGAGGCCACGCCCTGGGCGCTGACGGTCACCGAGACGCGGTCCCCGTCCTCCGCCCCGCTCTTGACGAGGGGGCGCGTCGCCGTGTCGTAGATGAGGACTTGCTCCGCCGGATTCCATTCCTGGGCGCTCCCCGAGGTGAGGAAGAGGCGCGCCGTGGCGAAATCGTCGTTCGCGCCCGCGGCGCATGCGAGGAGGAAGTCCGTGACGAGGGTGCTCGGATCGGAGTCGGGGGACGGACCGTCCGCCGCGAGTTGGATCGGCGCGGAATCGGGGATCGACACGTCGAAGGGCTGCGGGGCGGAGGCGTCCGGCAGGGAGGTGCACCCCGTGAGGAGCAGGAGGGCGAGGGCGAGGGCGAGGAGGCGTTTCATGCGTCCTCCCACAGGCCGAGCGGCCCCGGTCCGATGGGGGCCCCGGGTTCTTTCGGGATCGTCATGAGGAAGGAGGAGCCGTTGCCGGGCTCTCCCCGAGCCGTCAGGATCCCCCCGTGCAGTGCGACGTCCTCGGCGGCGATCGACAGGCCCAGGCCCGTGCCGCCCGTGGTGCGCTTGCGCGAGGCGTCGGCCCGGTAGAAGCGGTCGAAGACGCGGGCCGCCGTCTCCTCGGTCATGCCGACCCCGTGGTCGCGCACGCGCACGGCGACCGCCTCCTCGTTCTGGGCGATGGTGATGTCGACGCTGGTCCGGTCGGCGAACTCGAGGGCGTTCACGAGGAGGTTCCTCAGGACGCGTTCGATCCGACGCGCATCGATGGATGCGGCGCAGCGGTGATCGGGCTCGCGGACCGTCACTTCGACCCCCAGTCGCTGGGCGAGTTCGGCGTTGGCCTTCACGACCTTCGCGACGACGGCGCGCAGATCGGTGAGCTCCGCGGCGAGATCGGCCGATCTCGCGTCGTAGCGGGAGATCTCGAGAAGATCGGTGAAGAGCGAGTCCATGCGGTCGGTCTGCTCGTGGAGGAGTTCCGCCGAGCGCTTCGCGGCAGCCGGGAGCGATTCGCGATTGTCCCAGATGATCGAGTCGGCCATGCGGATCGTCGTCAGCGGCGTGCGCAGTTCGTGCGACACGTCCGAGACGAAGCGCTGCTGGAGTTGGGAGAGTTCGTCGTATTCCTCGATCTTGTCCTGCAGGGAGGCCGCCATGTCGTTGAAGGCGCGGGACAGGTCCGCCATCTCGTCTTCGCCGTGGACGTCGACTCGCGCATCGAGGTCCCCCGAGGCGAGGTGCTTGGCGGCGTCGGCCGTGCGGCGCACCGGGAGGAGGAATTTGTAGAGCATCCAGAACACGGCGAGCGGGAGGCCGAGGACGATGGGGATCGCCGCGACGAGGAGGACCCGCATCGCCATGTCGACCTGGCGCTGGTCCGAGGCGAGGGAGTAGACGATGTAGAGCTCGTGCGGGCCGGCCCTGGGGATTTCGACCTCCATCCCGACGAGGATCCCGGGGGCCCCGGAGGAGTCGCTGAGGCGGATCGAGACGGACTGCCATTGCGCGGAACCGGAGTCGCGGACAGCTTGCCTCATGGCGCGGTCGATGAGGTCGAGGACGTCGGCGTCGACGATCTGGTTGATGCGGAAGGAGGTGAGGGAATCGGGCGAGCGGAGGAGTGCGACCGAGACGGCGCCCGCGCCCGCGGCCGAGGAGCGGATCGATTCGACGACCTGTCGGGCCGTTTCCTGAACCTGATCGGGGGTGCTCGCCGTCGATTGATCGAATGTCTGCCGGGCCGAGGAGAATCGGACCGCCGCGTCGTCGAGGACCAGGTCCTTGCGGGATTCGAATGCGGAGGTGCGCAGTTGCGCCGAGACGGTGAGCGCGAAGACCGACATGAGCGCCAGCGCGGCGGCGGTGACCGCGAGGGCCGAGCGGATCGACAAGGACCTGCGCACGGCTAAGGCGGGCTTCGATGAGAGGAGGCGGGCTCCGACGCGGGAGCGCTTCCACGCGCCGACGAGCGGGGCGAGCAGGCGCCGTGACGGGACCGAGCGCGCGCGCCCTCCCGATTCAGGCCCCTGTTCCCGCACGGTACCCGACGCCCCTGACGGTGACGACGATCTCGGGGTTCTCCGGATCCCGTTCGATCTTCGAGCGGAGCCTTTGGACGTGGACGTTCACCAGTCGCGTGTCGGCCGCGTGCCTGTAGCCCCACACCCTCTCGAGGAGCTCCTCGCGGGTGAAGACCTTCCAGGGCGCGCTGCCGAGGGCCACGAGCAGGTCGAATTCGAGCGGCGTGAGGGCGATCGGCTCCGCTCCCCGGTGGACGGCGTGTCCGGGCACGTCGATGACGAGGTCGCCGAGGACGAGGCGCGCGTCCCCCGATTCCTCACGGCCGCGCAGGCGGGCCCGGATGCGCGCGATGAGCTCCTTCGGTTTGAAGGGCTTGGGCACGTAGTCGTCCGCGCCCGCTTCGAGGCCCGCGACGACGTCCGCCGTATCCGAACGCGCCGTGAGCATGACGATCGGAACGTCGGATTCACGTCGGATGAGGCGGCACACTTCGATGCCGTCGAGTCCGGGCAGCATGAGGTCGAGCAGAACGAGATCGGGCGTGCTCCGATGGAAGGCGTCGAGGGCGACAGAGCCGTCCGGGCAGGTATCGACGGCGAAGCCCTCGGCCCCGAGGACGATTCCGATCATCTCGGCGAGCGCCGCATCGTCGTCGACGACGAGGATCCGCGAATTCATGTCACGATAGTGTCACGAATTGCGTGATCGCGGGGGCAGACTCGCGGACTTCCCCGACCGAGGAGCAGGAAGCCGGGACCGCTCCGCGTGGACACCCCGCTGCCCATGCGGAAGACTGAGGGCGACCCGGACAAGGAAGGACTGTCGTGACCGATCCGCAGATCCACCCGCTGAACGACTCGTATCGCGTCGAGGGGGCGCCGGGCTGGGGCCCGGCGATGCCTCCGGGGGCCTCGTCCGGATGGACCCCCTCGGCCTGTCCCGAGACGGACGAATCGGAGCCCTCGGGGATCATTCCGCTCCGCCCTTTGACGATCGCCGACATCTTCTCGGGCACCCTGAACGCGATTCGCGCGAACCCCCTGCTCCATCTCGGTCTGACCGCCTGCGTGATGGCCCTCGTCGGCGCGGCCGCGGGCATCCAGGGCGCCGGCCTGTCCCGGGCGCTCCGCCTCGTCGAGCGCGCATTCGTCGTTTCGACCGGTGCCGACCCCCTTTGGGGCCTCAGAGGCGTCCTCATCCCCTCCCTGTCGTTCTCCGCGCTCGCCCTCGTCCTTTCGGTCCTCGCCTCCGTGCTGCTCACCGGGATGCTGTCGCTCGCGGTCGCTGATTCGGTGGTCGGTCGCAGGCCGACGGCGCGCGAGACGTGGAAGCGCCTGCGCCCGCGATTCGCGCCCCTGCTGGGAACGACCCTCCTCATCTCCCTGCTCTCCGTGGCCTTCATCGCGGTCATGACCGCGGTCATCCTGATGATCGTCTTCGGGCTCCTGGCCCTGGTCCCCGAGATGGAGAGCTCGCTCTTCATCTGGGTGATCATGCTCGTCCTCATGTGCCTCATCGTCATCGCGGTGACATTCGCCGCCCTCGTCGCCCTCACCGTTCGACTGGTCTTCGCACCGATCGTCTGCGTCTTGGAGGAGCGCGGGCCCGTGGAGTCGATCTCACGATCGTGGGCGTTGACCGGGGGCGCTTTCGGCCGACTGCTCGGGCGCTATCTCCTGATGGTCCTGGTGGTGAACACCCTCGTCGGCGTCGTGGTCGGGGCCTTCACCGGGGTGACGACGACCGTCATGATGCTCCTCAACTCCCCGGTGTTCGACGGCGCAGCCACCGGTTTGACGGTGATGCTCGCGGGCATCGCCGTTCCGGTCCAAGTGGCGTGCGCGGTGCTCATGTACACCGATGAGAGGATGCGGACCGAGGGTCTGGCCCCCGCCCTCGCGGCCGCACGGGCGAGTGCGGCCGCCGGGTCCCCCATGGGCTCCTAGTCCTGGCGCGGTGCCGGTCCTTCGGCGTCGATGACCTGGAAGCGGGCGCGCCTCTTCGCGAAGGCCGACTCGGGATCGAGGGGGTTGTCGTCGGCCGCTCGGGGCCGGGAGGGGGCGAAGGGCCCGCGCTCGGGCTCCCCCGCTCGCATCGATTGAGCCGCCGTTTGAGCGGCCGGACGGGCCGGGGGGGCCTCGTTCTCGGGGGTCTCAGCGGCCGCGCGTCTGACCGCATCGACGAGGGCGAGCAGGTCGTCGCCCGTGGGAGCGGCCGGTTCGAAATGCGTCTGGAGACGGACGACCTGCCACCCCTTCGGCGCCGTGAGGTGCTGGGCGTGAATGTCGCAGAGATCGTAGGCGTTGGGTTCGGCGACCGTTGCGAGGGGGCCCAGGACGACCGTCGAGTCGGAGTAGTCGTAGGTGAGCGTCGCGACGCCGGGGCGCTGGCAGCCGGGCTTGGAGCAGTGTCTGGCCGAAATCACTGGACCAGAGTACGGCACGGCGGGCGCGCCGAGCGATTGAGCGTTCGGTGCGTCACCTCGCTAGGCTGGACGGGTGCCCCTTGCTGCTCATCGTCCCGCGCGCGACCGTCACGGCCGCGGCCCCCGAGGCCCTCTCTTCTTCCCGGGCACTCCCGCATGGCGGACCCGTCGGGAGGCCTTCGACGAGCTCGTCGGGGCGGTTGTCGATGAGTTGACGCGCAGGTGGTCGGCCGTTGCCCGGATCGAGTTCGCGACCGAGGACGTTCCGCCCTCCGATCCGGCTCCGTGGGAGGACCACTCCGAAGTGCTCGCCCGCGTGTTCTTCGCGGATCGACGCCGCGGCCTTTCCGACCGGATCGTGGTCTACCGCTTGCCGATCGTGCTGCGCTCGGAGGGCGGGGATTACGCGGAGGCCGTGCGGCGCGTCCTCGTCGAGCGCATTTCGCACATCATCGCGCTCGGCCCCGACGAGATCGACGACGCCTTGAAGTAGGGGCTCACGGTCCCAGCCGGACCTCGGCTTCGCGCGCGACGAGTCCCGCGGTGCCGATCGGCCAGGCGGAGTGCAGCGCGCCCGAGGGGGTTTCGACGCTGATGAGGAGCGCGGCGCGGACGGGGCCGTCGGCGCGGAACAGGGCGTCGTCCTCGCCGAGCCGGATCTGTGCCGAAGCGCCTGCGGCGAGCTCGAGGCGCTCGGATCCGAGGCTCACGGCGACGGGCGCCCCGCCCTCGAGCGCCGGGTTCGCGACGAGGAGCGAGGCGGCGACGGTTCCGCTCCCGGAGGGGGTGGCGATGGAGGTGGCGCGCAGCGGTTCGGCCAGGAGCTGCCCGTCGACCAGCGGGCGCAGGGCGCCCAGGCCGGGAAGATCCGCCGTCATGACCGCGGATGCGGGGACGAGCGAGGAGATCACCTCCCGCTGCTCCTGCGAGCCGGGCCAGGGGCCGACGATCCTGGTCTGGATCGCGGTCGCTACGATCGCCTGATCGGAGTCGATGCGGATCCCGATCGCCTCCTTCGAGGCGCCGGTCAAGGGGATCGAGAGCACTCCCTTGGCATCGATCCTCACGTCCCCTCCTTCGAGCGCCCGGGGGCCCGAGGGGGTGAGCAGGGTGATCGACAGGGCGGCCGGATCCTCGCCGGGAACGGCGACGAGGAGCGACGAGGAGTCTTCACCGCCCACGCCGAGGATCGTCGTGCTCTTGAGCGGCGTCGTCGAGGGGATCCAAGTCGTGCCCCGGGGGATCTCCCCGTTCATCTTCGACACCTGCGCGAAGGCGGCGACGCCTGCGCCGTCGGCTCGGACGCGCAGGACGAGTCTTTCCTCGTCTGCGAACCATCCGGCGGGCAGGAGCGCCACGGAGGAGTTGGCGGGCACGGTGACGACCTGGCCCGCCTCGCCGAGGGGCCCCAGGGCTCCGTAGCCCTCGATGGTCACCTGGGAGGGGGTCGGCGCCGGGTTGGACAGGAGCAGGACGGCATCGGATCCGACGGTGGTGGGCCCGATCGCGAGCCATTGGTCGAGTGAGGGGACGGCGCAGCCGGTGGTCGTAAGGCCGAGGAGATCGCCGCCTCCCTGGCCCGAGAGGATCATCGCACTCGGGATGGTCAGCGTCTGGCCCTCCCCGGCTCGGGCGGTGAGGGTTTCCGGCGCGTCATGAGCGGCGTCGAGTCCCGTGGAGGACCAGATCCCCGCGGAGGCCCGCCGGGTCGTGTCGAAGGGGTCGATGATGCCGGTGGGGCAGGCCAGGGCGACGCTCCTCGCGTTCGCTTCGACGAGGGCCGAGGGCGCCTCGCGGACGGGCTCCGTCGGCAGGAGGGCGTCCGTGAGGGCGGCCGCGCCGAGGAGGACGGTTCCGAGGAGCAGGAGGCCGAGGGGGGCGATGCGCGCGGATTTCATTTGCCGGACCTCCAGGGGATCGCGGCGAGGGCCGTCAGAGCGAGAATGAGCAGGACGGTGATCTGCCAGGTGAGCGTCCGGGCGCGGGCGTGGGAGACGACGAGCGTCCCCGGGCCGAGATCGCTGAATCCCTGGGCCCAGCCGTCGACGGTGGTGGGGGCGAGTTCGACGCCGTTGAGGCGTGCCCGCCATCCGGCATCGGCGCGTTCGGCGAGGACGAGCGCGCCCTGCGTCTGCCCGTCCAGTTCGACTCGAACGCCCTCGGCCGTCGAATCGACGGGCTCCGGCCCGCCTTGGGCGTCGATGCGCACGCGCGAGGGGGCGGTTCCTCGCGGCCGGACCCGCCAGACGATTCCGGCATCGGTCTGACCGATGCGTTCGAGGCCGACGGCGCGATCCAGGCCGCCTGCGATGAGGGGGAGTCCCGGTGAATCCGCGGGGACCAGGACCGTATCGACTCCGTGCGCGGCGATGTCGGCGACGACGTCCTCGTCCGGGTAGACGACGAGGGCGAGTGCGGCGCTTTCGAGAGCCTCGACGGCGGGATCGGCGTTAGCGCCGCCGACGAGCGCACGTGCCCGGGACAGGGGCGTGGAATCAGTGAGGGAGGGGCCGGCTCCTCGCCACAGGGCGATGTCGAGGCGGGCGAGGCCCTCATCGGCGTCGAGGACGAGGACGCGCGCCTGGCGCGAGGAGATCTGCCCCTGCTCGCTCACGGCGGCGATCAGGGGCGCGGAGGCGTGAACGCCTCGGGAGACGGGGGCGGGCGCGTCCGAGGGGGCGGAGGCTGCCCCGATGCGGTCGATGAGGGGGGTCGCTCCGGCTGCAAGGGCGCACAGGGCCAGCAAGGCGCCGAGACGGCCCGCGCGGCGCATTCCGGGAGCCCCGATCTCCGGCAGGGTGGGAGCGGCGAGGAGGCCCGCCGTCATGAGACCGAGGGCGGCCAGGGAGAGCATCGGCGAGATCCACGCCGTGGTCACCTGCGAGTCGACGACTCCCACGTCCACGCGGCGCACGACGGCCGCGAGGAGGAGGAAGAGGGCGGAGAGGACGATGAAGGCGGGCGCGAAGCCGAGGCGCGCGGAGTCCGCATTCGTCGTCCTCAGCGCCTGCGGCATGAGGAGGCAGGCCGAGATGAGGAGCACGACCATCGGGATCGCCTGCAGGATCAGGCGGAGCGGCTCCGACTCGAGGACGGGAAGCCCGAGGAGCACTTCCCACGAGCGCGCCATCATCGTCGCGGCGTCGGGGCCCGCGGCGGTCGTCAGGGCCCGCCAGGATCCGGAGCTCGTCACCGCATCGACGGCGAGTGGCGCGAGGAGCACGCAGGAGGGGATGAGGACGAGGAGGGCGAGTCGGCCCCCGCCCCGTCCCAGGAGGACGATGACGGCGACGAGCACGAGGAGGAGGGCCCAGGGGACGCAGGCGACGAGTGCGGCGGAGAGGATCGCGAAGCGCGCGAGGGCGCCCGAGCGCCGTCCCGGTTCGAAGGCGGCGATGTCGAAGGCGCCGCGCAGGCGCAGCGGGACCGCCGGTGCCGCGAGGCCCACCCAGATGCCGGCGGCGAGGGGGAGCAGGACGTGGAAGAGGGCCGGGGCGAGTCTGCCCTGCTCGAGGCTGACTCCGAGTGCGGGCAGCGCCGTCCAGGTCAGAGCCGTCGCGCCTCGAAGGCCCGGACTGCGCGTGAGACGGCATGCGAAGGCCCAGGCGCTTCCCGCGGCCGCGGGAAGCGCGAGAACGAGGATCCAGGCCAGCACCGCGTTCATGGGGATGCCCGCGAGCCCGAGGGGGACGAGGACGAGGGCGAGCGGGAGGAGGAAGGGGTCGGGGGCTCCGGGGAGGCCGTCGCCTCCGGCGATCCACCATGAGAAGGCCGCGTGCCACAGATCCGCGGGCGCTTTCGGGGCGGCGGCCCATGCCCCTCCTGCGAGAGTCGGGCCGATCCCCCACCAGCGCAGGAAGGCGAGGGCGGAGGCGAGGGCGAGGACGAGGGCGAGCACCCAGGCGTTGCGGGCGGAATAGGAGGCCCTCGCCTTCGCCACGATCGGATCGTCGAGGTGGTCCTCGGAGGGGCCCTCGACGCGTTTGAGGTCCTTCTTGAGAGCGCGCAGGCGTTTGCCCCGGACTTCGAGGGGGCGCAGTGCCGAGCGGGGGACACGCGCGATGAGCCGCATGCGCGAACGTTCGACGAGCAGATGAGGGGTGAAACGGATGAGGCGGAGCCAGGCCGTGATCTCGGGCGGGAAGAGGCGCCCGCGACCGCTCAGGAGGCGCGCGAGGGCGCGCAGGGGCGTCCAGAGGAGCAGCCATGCCATGAGGAGGGGCAGCAGGGGCGAAGGCACCGCTTTCGCCCAGTTGTACAGCTGGGCGAAGCGCCTGGCGCCGAAGCTCGGGTCCGCCGGATCGCCCTTGAGGGTGCGCGCTTTCAGCGCCGAGTCGAAGTCCGAGCCCCCGTTCCCGCCCTCGAGGGCGGGTGAACCGGGGCCGCGCGGGATCAGGGAGGCCCTGGCGTGCCGGATCCTGGCCCCTGGGACGACGACGACGCGGAAGCCCGCGCGGTGCAGGCGGCGCGAGAAGTCGAGGCCGTCGCCGAAGGGGCCGAGCGCCGAGTCGAAACCTCCGACCGCCTCCCATGCCCCGGGGTCGAGCAGCATTCCCGCGGTGCCGATTCCGAGGACATCACTGCGGCCGTCGTACTGCCCCTGGTCGATCTCGCCGGGCAGGATCGATTCGAGGCGGCGCGCGCTCGATGTCGCCTCGATGCCCACCTCGAGGAGCCCGGCGCCTTGCGCGTCGAGCTGTTTGGGGCCGGCGGCCGCGATCGTGCGACCGAGGTCGGCGACTTCCCACAGCCTCTCCAGGCAGGTCGCCTCGGGTTCGGAGTCGTCATGGAGGATCCACCACCAGCGGGCGCTAAGCAGGCCGGGGTCGAGCGCGCGCACCGCGGTATTGAGGGCGTCGCCGAGGTTCTTCGCGCCGGGGGTCGCGATGGTGCGGATGGCGGGATCTGCTCCGTCGAGGCGCGCCGTCGCGGGCGCGCCGGGGGAAGCGGACCTGGAGCAGTCGAGGATGAGGATCTCATCGGGTGCGAGCGTCTGCGCGCGACAAGCCCCGAGAACGCGCGATGCCGAGTCGGGATCGCGCGCGACGATGAAGGCGAGGATCTGGGATTTCACCAGATAGCTCAGCCCGCCATGCGACGAATCCGGCGCCGCTCCCTTTCGGAGAGGCCGCCCCAGATGCCGAAGCGCTCGTCATTGGCCAGCGCGTATTCGAGGCATTCCTCTCGGACCTCGCAGGATTGGCAGACCGCCTTGGCTTCGCGAGTGGAGCCGCCTTTTTCAGGGAAGAAGGCCTCGGGGTCCGTCTGCGCGCACAGGGCATGCTGCTGCCATGCGAGGGGGCCGTCGACGAGCGCGAAGAGGTCGGCGTCGTCGGTTCCCGACCATGCGATCGGGCCGTCGCCCAGGATGTTCCACACCGCGCCGTCTCCTCACAATTCGTGCATCGATATGAGAATTACACGCGTGTCATACGCCTAAGTCAAGCCGGAAGGGGTAAATGAGAAAGTCTTCGCAATCGCCGCTCATGCGCTGCGCGACTATCCTTGCGGCCATGACCGAGCTGTCGGAATTCGTCACCGGGATCGCGAATCGCCCCTCTCCCCTGCTGACCGTGTATTCGACGGAGCGCGTCGAGCTCAACGGCGCAGTCGCGGCCCGGTGGTTCGCCAAGATCGCGAATCTGGCCGGGAATGAACTCGGAGCGGATCTCTTCTCCGACGTCGATCCCGCGGGCTCGCCCGGCGCCTTCCGGATCCGCCACGAGCTGTGGGCGCAGGTCGTGTGGAGCATTCCCCTGCAGGCGATGGGATGGAGCCTCCTGGACCCCGAGGACGAGCCGGGACCATCGGATCTGCTCCTCACCGCAGCGATCGACGAACCGGCGCTCGAGGCCCTCGGAGCGGGGGCCTGGGTTCTCGCCCAGTCCCGCGAGTACCTCTCCTTCTCCTGGACCGGCTCCCCTCTGCCCGCCGGGGCCCTGGACGCCCTCGCCGAGACGATGGCCCAATCGGATGCCCTGGAGGTCGTCCCTCCGCCGTCCGCGCCCGCATTGGAGGAGATCGCGCGCGCATGCGGATCCGCGGATGCTCCCGCCTCAGCGCCGCGCGGGGCGCGCGACGGACGCAATGCGGGGGCTGGCGCCGCTTCGACCAGGACGGGGAGGCGCCTGATCGCGGTGGATCGGAGCGAGGGACCCTCCGCGCCGCCGCAGGTGATCGGCGAGTGCCTGCGCGCCTGGCTCGAGGGCGCCTCCGTCGTCCTCGTGGATTCGGCCCTGTTCGGGCCCGAGGAGATCGCGCGGATCGCCGAGGCCGAGGGGGCGGCGCCGGCCTAGCCGCCGCGCACGGGCCTCGTCACCGCCGACGGCGGGTCACCACGGGCAATGGGGGAATCCCGGTCGCCGTCGCGCTCGGGCTCACCACAGCGCCGCGAGGCGCGCGCCTGCGAGTTCGAACCCTTCGAGGCGACTGCGGCGGATCTGGGGCCAGCGCGCGAAGAAGGCGAGTCGGGAGGGGAAGGACCCGGATTCGAGGAGGCCCAAGAGGCGCTCGAGATCACGACGATCCCCCTCGGAATAGGTGTTGATCCGCCGCACCGCCCTCGCAGTGAGGATGAACTGCCGCAGGTAGAAGCCGTCCCTCAGCTTCGACACGCGCGCTCGGCGCGCGGCCGTTCCCGAATTCGCGCCCTGAACGTTGCCCTCGTGCTGCCGGTAGTCCAGCGTCGGCTCCGACAGGATGCGCCACCTCAGTCCGATCGCCCGGGCGAGGGCGTAGAGGTACCAGTCGTGAACGCCGATCTCGGAGTAGTCGAGCTCCTCCAGGACCGCGCACAGCCGCGAATGAGCCTCGGGACTGAAGACGTAGGTCGACCCGGGGCCCGCCGCTTCGAAGATGTGATCCCACTTCCGCTGAGGACGCGACTTGCGGATGAGGCGACGCGTTCCATCGGCTTCGACGGCGACCACATCCGATGAGCAGACCTCCGCCTCGCCTCCGAGGAGGGGGGCGAGCTCCCTGATGAGCTTGTCGGCGTGCCAGACGTCATCCTGGTCGCAGAAGGCGACGAAGGAAGCGTCCGGCACGTGGCGGACGAAGAGATGGAGGAAGTTCGCCGTGACCCCGGGAGGTCCTTGCCGCGGCTCGAGCACCTCGATCCGCGGATCGCGCGAGGCGCGTCCGAGCAGATGCTCCCGGGTGCCGTCCGCCGAGCCGTCATCGGAGACGACGAGGCGGACATCGACGTCGCGTTGCCCGAGGATCGAATCGACCTGGGCATCGATCCACCGCCGACCGTTGAAAGTCGCCATGAGGACGGTGACGCGCGGACGCGATCCCGTCGCGGCGGAGTGTGCCTCGGTCACCGATCAGTGCCCCTCGGCCGCGTACTTCGCCTCGACCTCGTCCTTGAGCGGGGCCCACCAGGACTCGTGCTCGGTGTACCAGGCGATCGTGTCGGCCAGGCCCGAGCGGAAGTCCGTGAAGAAGGGCTCCCAGCCGAGCTCCTCGCGCAGCTTGGTGTTGTCGATCGCGTAGCGCAGATCGTGACCGGGACGGTCGGCGACGTGATCGAAGTCGTCCGCGGGGAAGCCCATGAGCTCGTTGAGGATCTCGACGACCTCCCGATTGTTGGTCTCCCCGTCGGCGCCGATGAGGTAGGTCTCACCGATGCGGCCGCGCTGGAGGATCTCCCACACCGCGGTGTTGTGGTCGCGCACGTGGATCCAGTCGCGCACGTTGAGGCCGTCCCCGTACAGGCGGGGGCGCACGCCGCGCAGACGGTTCGTCACCATGCGCGGGATGAACTTCTCGATGTGCTGGTAGGGGCCGTAGTTGTTCGAGCAGTTCGAGATCGTCGCCTCCACGCCGAAGGATCGCACCCAGGCGCGCACGAGCATGTCGGAGCCCGCCTTCGACGCCGAATAGGGCGAGGAGGGGTTGTAGGGGGTGGTCGGGGTGAACTTCGCCGGATCGTCGAGCTCGAGATCGCCGTAAACCTCGTCGGTCGACACGTGGTGGAAGCGGACCTTGTGCCTGCGCACCGCCTCCAGGAGGGTGAAGGTGCCCACGAGATTGGAGCGGATGAAGGGCGAGGGATCGATGAGCGAGTTGTCGTTGTGCGACTCCGCGGCGAAGTGCACGACGGCGTCGGCGTCGGCGACGACGCCGTCGACGATGTCGGCATCCGCGATATCGCCCTCCACGATGCTGAGGCGGGCCGCCTGCTCCTGCGTGACGTCCTCGAGGGAGCCCCGATTGCCCGCGTAGGTGAACTTGTCGAGGACGATCACGTCGACATCGCCGTGATCCTCAAGCAGCGTATGGACGAAATTCGCGCCGATGAACCCGGCACCACCTGTGACCACGACCTTCACGACGACTCCTCACGATGACTCGGTCTGTTCCCCCCATTATGCCGCACCCCGTTGCTCACGCACGGCGAGCCGGGCCGGTCGGCCCCGATACGGCGATCCTCACTCACTTGACCTGGAGAAGATCGCGGCAGAAGGTGAGAAGGCCCCTGGAGCATCTTCCGTATCGGCCGCTCAGCCCTTCTGCGAGGATCGCGGGGATCCTCTCGATTCGGCCGCTCGGCATGAGCGAGCGCGCGCGCTGATGCCGAGCCGCTTCCGCGATCCGCGCGCGGTCGGACGCGCTCCCCCGCCCCGTGCGCGAGGCGAATTCGGAGGCGCTGAGCGCTCGGACGAGTCTGCGCCTGTCGTCATCGGGATCGGGGGCGAGCATCCGCATGACCCGATGGATCATCGACTCCCGACGAGCGCCGATCTGATTGTTCGCATGCTGTCGGTACGAGGTGAGGGCTTCGGGGAGCAGGCGCAATGAACGGTCGATCGCGGCGAGCATGCCGAGCCATTCATCGTGGATCCACCCCTCGGGCACCGGCATGGCCGCACGGGCGAAGTCGCCCCTGACCGCCGCCGTCGCACCGGTGACGAGGTTCCGTTTGAGGAGCACGGCGAGCGCATCGCCGCTCTCGAGGTTCCTCCTCTCCCACGCGCAGACGCGGAGCTCGCCCAGGAGCGTCGTCCCCAGGGGCGCCCCATCGGAGTCGATGAGCACGGCGTCCGTGTGCACCAGTTCGACGTCGTCAAGGTGACGGACGAGCCGTTCGACCTTGTCGCGCGCCCACACGTCATCTTGATCGCACAGGAGGATCACGTCGCCCGTCGTCGAGGCGATCGCATCCGAGAAGTTGTCCTTGACTCCGAGGGCGGGGCGGTGACGCCGGATCACCAGATCCACCGGAGCATCGGCGAGCATGGATTCGACGATGCGGATCGTCGTCTCATCCGGGGAATCATCCCCGAGGACGATCTCATCAACGGGGAGGGTCTGATCGAGGATCGATGCGATCTGATCGGCGATGAAGGCCTCCCCTCGATAGGTGCACAGGGCGACCGAAATACGGGGAGGCCGCGGGATCCCCGGGAGGGGATCCGCATTCCGCCCGGCGCTCTCCGACTTGCCCTGAACCATGCCGCCCTCACCTCGACCTTCAACCGCGGACAGCGGGAACCCTACCGGAGCCCGGCCCATCGGGAGAAGCGGGGCCCGGGCGGGAAGCGGGAGCGCCTACACAATCGCCTCAGTTCATGATAGTTTGCATGGATCCGCCTCAGGCGACTCAAGCGAAACAGGAGCATCAATGCGGCGCAGCGCTTTCACCCGATTCGGCACCGCCCTCGTTCTCGGCGCGGCCTTGTCCCTCGCCCCCTTGTCCCTGAGCCCGGCCCGGGCCCATCATGCGATCCCCTCGGGCCCCGAGCATGCGATCGCCCACGAGGCGACCCGTCCGGCCTCCGCGCTCCGCTCAGCCGCTCCTCCCGCGCCCTCCGGCCAATGGGTGCTCTCGGGGACCTCCTGGTACTGGCTGATGCAGTCCGGCGACTACGCCCGCGAGGCGTGGTACGAGATCAACGCGAGGACCTACTCCTTCGCCGCGGACGGGACGATGAGGACGGGATGGCATCACCTGTCCGGCGAGTGGTACCACTTCGCCGATTCCGGCGCCCTCAGCCGGGGCTGGGTCAACGACCGCGGCACCTGGTACTACCTCGACCCCTCCTCGGGAGCGATGAGAACCGGCCTCCTCAGCGAGTCCGGGTCCACCTACTACCTCGAAGCGAACGGCGCCATGGCGCTTTCCTGGCGGCTGATATCCGGGAGCTGGTATTACTTCGACCCCGATCGCGGAGGCGCGGCGGCGACGAGTCGCATGAGCATCGCGGGAGCCGTCTATTCCTTCAACGCCGAGGGCCGGATGATCACCGGCTGGTCCTCCTCGCCTGAGGGCTGGCGCTACTACGGCGCGAACGGACCCGAAGCGAGAGGATGGCTGGACCTCGGCGCCTGGTACTACCTCGATCCCTCCACGGGCCTCATGCGCACGGGCGAACTCCGCCTGCCCTCGGGCGTCTACTTCCTCTCCGCATCGGGATCAATGGTCACCGGCTGGAACCCCGAAGAGGGCTCGTGGCGGTACTACGACTCCTCGGGGCGCAGATCCTTCGGCTGGATCAGCACGGGCGGCACCTGGTACTACCTCGACCCGTCGAACGGACTCATGCAACGGGGGTGGGTCGCGGTGCGGGGCGCCTGGTACTGGTTCGACGACTCCGGCGCCATGGCGACCGGCTCACGGTCGATCAACGGCGAGATCCACCGTTTCGCAGCCTCCGGCGCATGGATCCCCACCGGTCAGACCGAAGCCTTCACCCCCGGTCTCATCATCTCCGACGCGAACATGTTCGACTCCTCGAGCATGACTGCGACATCGATCCAGGCCTTCCTGCAAGCCCGCAACCCCTCCTGCCGGAGTGGAGCCGATGGGACGCCCTGCCTGTCGCGCTATCGGGTGACGACGCAGACGATGGACACGCCCTACTGCGCGCCCTACGTCGGCGCAGCGAATGAGACGGCGGCATCGGTCATCGACAAGAGCGCCCGGGCCTGCGGCATCAATCCGAAGGTGCTCCTCGTCATGCTTCAGAAGGAGCAAGGACTCGTGACGGCCTCCGGAGCGGCTCTGCAATCGAACGACCCCGATCTGGGGCGCTACGACAAGGCGCTCGGCTACGCGTGCCCCGATTCGGCCCGCTGCAGTCCGACCTACCGCGGTTTCGCGAAGCAGATGTATCACGCTGCTTCTCAGCTCGTGAAATATGGCGAACGCCCGGAGGCCTTCCGCTACAGGGCGGGAGCGACCTCTCCGATCGCCTACCATCCCAATGCGGCGTGCGGATCATCGCAGGTCTACCTCGAGAATCGGGCGACCGCGGCGCTGTACAACTACACGCCCTACCAGCCGAATGCGGCGGCGCTGGCGAACATGAACGGAAGCGGCGATTCCTGCTCCGCCTACGGCAACCGCAATTTCTGGAGGATCTACAGGGATTGGTTCGGCGATCCGCGTCGTTGAGCCCGCCTGAGCCCGCCGTGCAGCGGCGCCCTCGGCGCCTCAGGACGCCGAGGGCGCCGTCTCAGGCGCGGCGGGCGCTGACGAACTCGTCGAGCTTGTCCATGGAATGCGCCGGGACGAAGCCGCTGGCCTCGATCTTCGTCAGGTCCAGGACGCTCGACAGCGGACGGGGGGCCACTCCCTCGCGCCCCGCGAAGTACTCCTCGGTCGTCACGGGCCTCACGTCGCCGGGATCCCGCCCGACGAGTTCGAACACCCGTTTGGCGACATCGGCCCACGAAACGACGGGGCCCTCACCCGAGATGTTGTAGGTTCCGCGGGGAGCATCGGAGCGGAGGAGGTGGATGATCCCCGCGGCGAGGTCGTCCGCGAAGGTCAAACGCCCCGTCTGGTCGGCGACCACCGCCGGGCTCACGCCGCGGTCGGCGAGATCCATCATCTGCTTCGGGAAGTTCTTCCCGTCCCCGACGACCCACGAGGTGCGCACGAGGTAGTGCTCGGGGACCGCCGCCACCGCCGCATCCCCCCCGGCTTTCGACTGGGCGTAGACGCCGAGCGGGCTCGGGGGCTCATCCTCGGGATGGATGTCCCGCGTTCCGTCGAAGACGTATTCGGTGGAGATGTGCACGAGGAGGATCCCCTCACGCGCCGCCGCACGGGCGAGGTTCGAAGGGCCGGTCGCATTGGCCTTCCACGCCAGGGCGCGCCCCTGCGGGGTCTGCGCCCCGTCCACGTCGGTCCACGCCGCCGCATTGATGACGATGTCGAAGTCCGACCAATCGAAGCGGTCCATCGCCTCCGAATCGGAGATGTCGAACTCGGGGAGATCGACGCCGCTCGCCTCGTAGCCCGCTTCGGGGAGCTGCTTCATGAGTTCGCGTCCGAGCTGGCCCCGCGCGCCCGTGACGAGAACGCGCTTGGCGTCGGCGCGGGGGGCGGGGAAGGGGGTGAGCTCGCCGAGGCGGGGATGAGCGAGATCCTTGTCGGAGCGGATCGCGCGCTCCAGCGGGATCGGCCAGTCGATGCGGACGGTCTCGTCGGCGAGGTTGAGGAAGGTGTACTGCGCGTCGGGCGACCAGTGATCGTTGACGAGGTACGTGTACGCCGTGTTCGGCTCCAGGGTCTGATAGGCGTTGCCCACTCCCCGGGGAACGAACACCGCCACGGAGGGATCGATCTGCGTCGTGTACACCGCTCCGAAGGAGGGGCCCTCGCGAAGATCGACCCAGGCGCCGAAAACGCGCCCCGTCGCGACGGAGACGAACTTGTCCCAGGGCTCGGCGTGAATGCCGCGGGTGACGCCGACCTTGTCGTTGAAGGAGATGTTGTTCTGGACCGGGGCGAAATCGGGAAGCCCGAGGGCGATCATCTTCTCCCTCTGCCAGTTCTCCTTGAACCATCCGCGGTTGTCCCCGTGGACCGTCAAGTCGATGCGGAGGAAGCCGGGAATCGGCGTCGTTTCAATACCGAGCTTCTTGCCGGTCATCGCTTCCATCATCAGTGCTCCTCAAGTTCCCGGTCCCGCGAGCGGACCTATCCCAGGATAGTAGAGCACGATCCCCCTCAGAACCGTCCGGCCCGCCCGCCCGACGAGCCCTCCACTCGATAACCCGCCCGCCAGCCTCCCCGGCGAGGAGGCCCGACGTGCGCATAATTGCACGGACACCACCTTCGCAGCGCCCAGGAAAACGGAGGAACCATGAAGGGCATCATCCTCGCCGGAGGCTCGGGAACCCGTCTCAACCCGATCACCCTCGGCACCTCGAAGCAGCTCGTCCCCGTCTACGACAAGCCGATGATCTACTACCCGCTCTCGACGCTCATGCTCGCGGGGATCCAGGACGTCCTCGTCATCACGACCCCGCATGACGCCGACAGCTTCAAGCGCCTCCTCGGCGACGGCTCGCAACTCGGCGTCAACATCTCCTACGCCGTCCAGGAGGTCCCGAATGGTCTCGCCCAGGCCTTCGTCCTCGGCGCCGATCATGTCGGTGCGGACGCCGCCGCCCTCGTCCTCGGCGACAACATCTTCTACGGCCCCGGAATGGGCGCGCAGCTGCGTCGGCACACCGATCCGGACGGCGGCGCGGTCTTCGCCTACCACGTCTCGGATCCGACGGCCTACGGCGTCGTCGAATTCGACGAGGAGTTCAACGCGCTCTCCATCGAGGAGAAGCCCGCCAAGCCGAAGTCGAACTACGCGGTTCCGGGCCTCTACTTCTACGACAACGACGTCGTCGAGATCGCGAAGAACCTCGAGCCCTCCGCCCGGGGGGAATACGAGATCACGGACGTCAACAGGCACTATCTCGAGGCCGGAAAGCTCAAGGTGGAGGTCCTCCCCCGCGGCACCGCCTGGCTCGACACCGGCACCTTCGACTCCCTCGCCGATGCGACCGGCTTCGTCCGCACCGTCGAAGCCCGTCAGGGCATGAAGATCGGCGCTCCGGAGGAAGTCGCATGGCGCATGGGATTCATCGATGACGAGGGCCTTCGCCGGCGGGCCGAACCGCTCGTCAAATCGGGTTACGGCCAGTACCTCCTCGACCTGCTCGAACGGGACGAGGCCTGAGCGGCGGCCGCGATCGGGCCCTTCCGTCTCCCCGATGAGAAGGGCCCGATCCCCTTTGTGAGACAATCGCAGGGCCCAGGCGCGCCCCGGAGGGGAGCGCGGCATCGGATCACACGACAGGGGACCTCATGGCATCGGATATGGTCGACGATCCCGAACTCCTCGCCCGAGTCCACAAGCTCCTCGTGGAGATGCTCCACGACGTGGATGCCGCGTGCCGTCGGCTCGGCATCCCCTATTCGGTCTACGGGGGCACGATGATCGGCGCCGTCCGCCATCAGGGCTTCATCCCCTGGGACGACGACATCGACCTGCTCATGACGCGCGCCGACTACGAGCGCTTCCTCGATGAGGCTCCCGCGCTGATGGGGCCCCGCTATCGCTTCGACAACACCCGAGCCCTGCCCGAGTATCCGTACATGTTCACCAAGCTCGGCTTCACCGATACGCTCTTCATCCCCGAATTCGCGAAGAACGCGCGCTATCGCATGCCGATCTGCCTGGACGTCCTGCCGCTCGACACCGTTCCGGCCGACCCCGGGGCCTTCAAGAAGCAGTCCCGAGCGACGTGGCTGTGGGGCCGCCTCCTCTACCTGACCGGCACGCCGACGCCGATGCTCATCAACACGCACGGCCTCAAGCGCCTCGCGATCCACACGGCGACCGGCATCGCCTACTACGGGATGAAGCTCCTGGGCGTCACGCCGCGCCGCCTCCAGAAGCGCTTCGATGCGGCCGCGCGCAGGCACGAGGGCGAGAGCACCGGCCGCTTCACGGACTTCTCGATGCGCGACCCCCAGAACTGGATCGTCGACCTCGACGAGATCCAACCGACGATCGACGTGCCCTTCGACGGGATCACCGTCCAGATGGCCCCCGCCTACGATGCGATGCTGCGCCGCACCTACGGCGAGTACATGGAGTTGCCCCCGGTCGAGCAGCGCCGGAACCACAAGCCGGTCGAGGTCGATTTCGGCCCCTACTCCGCCGCGGGAACCGACTCCGCATCATGACTTCGCGCGCGCCCGTCCCGTCATCGTTGAAGAGCGACTTCTTCTGGAACACGGCGTGGTCGATCATGGTCGCCGCCTCGACGGTCATCATGCTGCTCGCCGTGACCCGGTCCGCAGGTTTGGCCGCAGGGGGCGTCTTCTCCATCGCCCTGGCCATCGGCCAGCAATTCCAGACGCTCGGCATGTACGAGGTCCGGACCTACCACGTGACCGATGTCGAGGGCCGTTTCAGCTTCGGCGACTACCTCAGCGCCCGATTCTTGACCGTCGGAGCGATGGCGATCGGCATCCTCGTCCTCTCGGCGACCCGGGGCGCCTCCCCCGCTGATTGCGCCGCTCTCGCACTGATCGCCTCCCTCAAGCTCTTCGACGCCTTCGAGGACGTCTTCTACTCGGAGCTTCAGCGCTCGGGGCATCTCGCCCTCGCCGGACGGGCGGGATTCATCCGCTCCTTCGTCACCACTGCCTGCTTCACCGCCCTGATCTTCGCAAGCGAGGATCTCCTGATCTCCGCACTCGTCTGCTTCATCGTCTCCCTGGCGACGATGCTCCTCGTCTTCATCCCCCCGTCGCGGCGCGTGTTCCGACTCAGGCCCCGCTGGAGCGCCCCCTCGATCCGCTCGCTCATGCTCGCCTGCCTCCCGCTCTTCCTCGCCTCCTTCATCGCCATGTATCTCGCGAACGCACCGCGTTTCGCGATCGACCACTTCCTCGATCACGACCAGCAGGGGTATTTCGCGATCATCTTCATGCCCGCCTTCGCGATCAATCTGGCCTCCACGATCGTCTTCCGCCCGCTGCTCACGGGGATGGCGAGCATCTGGCTGCGCCGCGACCTCGAGGCGTTCCGGGCGGTCATCGGCAAGGGCCTCGCGGCGACGGCCGGAGCCTTCCTCCTCGTCGCGCTCGTCACCGACCTGTTCGGAGCCCCGATCCTCGGATTCGTCTTCAACAAGGACGTGTCCGCCTTCCGCTGGGAGCTCCTCATCCTCGTCCTCGGCGGCGCGATGAACTCGGCGAGCGTCATCCTCTACTACGCCCTGACGACGATGCGCCTCCAGCGCCTCGTCTTCGTCGGCTACCTGGTCTCGGCCGCGGTCGTCTCGGCGGCCCTGCTCCCCCTCGTCCCCTCCATGGGCCTGCTCGGCGCCGCGATCGGCTACGCCCTCGCGATGACGGTCCTCGCCCTCTTCTTCCTCACGACCCTGCTGATCGGGGTGAAGAAGGCGCCTCGGAGCTAGGGCCCGCCGATCCTCACCCTCTCCCGGGGCTCAACGCGGCCCCCGCTCCCCTCTTCGGTCCGCAAGCGGGCTGATAGGATCGAGGACCGATCCGGCTCTCCAGATTCCACGGGGGTACTCGCGTGCATTCTCCTCACCCGTCGACTTCAGTCTCCGATGCGGTCGCGGCGGCACCGCGGAAGCGGAGCGCGCGCCTCCTGACCCCGAGGGGCGTGTTCTGGACGGCGTTCGCCGCTTTCTTCCTCCTGACGACGGCGTGGTCCCTGTCCAATCCCCTCATGGCCTCACCGGACGAGCAATCGCATCTGAGGAAGGCCGCGGCCACCGCCTACGGGCAGGTCTTCGGCGAGGAGATCCTCGTCGATCGAGTCGTCGAGATCCCGGAGGTCTACGCGGATGCCGACGTGTACCTGTGCAACGCCTTCAAGCCCGAAGTGCCGATCTCGACCTGCGACGATTCACGGATCCACACCGCCGAGAGCGCGACCGGGTGGGTCGAGGTCCCGACTCCCGCGGGCCGCTACAACCCCGTCTACTACGCGCTCATCTCCTGGCCGGCTCTCATCTCGCACAGCGTCGCGAGCATCTACGCCATGCGGATCATCTCCGGCCTGATCGCCTCCTTCTTCCTCGCCCTCGGCCTGCGCTCGCTCCGCCAGGCCGGACTCCCCCCCGTGGCCGTCATCGCCGCGACTGCGGGGATCACGCCGATGACGGCCTTCCTGGCCTCGTCGATCAATCCCCAGTCCCTGGAGATCTCCGCGGCCTTCGCCGTGTGGTGCCAGATGCTCCTCATCATCAGGGCGACGCCTTCGCAGGATCTGGGACGCCGGATGTGGCTCCTCGCGTTCATCGCGAGCATGTTCGCCAATTCGCGGGGACTCGCCCCCTTCTTCCTCGCCCTCATCGTGGTCTGCACGATCGTCCTGCAGCCCTGGCGGATGAGCTGGCGGGTCATCCGCGACAAGCGGTCCTGGGGGCCGATCGCCGTGACCACGCTCGCCACTGCCGCGGCATCGATCTGGATTGTCGCGACCGGGGTCCTCACGAGCTCCGAACCCGCTCCCGATCCGTCCGTGACCCCCCGATGGCTCGCGATGTATACGCTGAGGATGACCGACGCCTACCTCCAGCACGCCGTCGGTTCCTTCGGCTGGCTGCACGTCCCCCTGCCCATGTTCGCCGTGATCCTCTTCCTGTCCGCCTACGTCGTCTCGATGGTGCTCGTGCACGTCTACGGGACCTGGCGGGACCGCATCGTCGTCTTCGCCTCCCTCGTCATCACCTGCATCGCAGTCCCCGTCGCCCTGCACGCCTCTCAGGCGCGCAGCCTCGGCATCATGTGGCAGGGGCGCTACATCCTCCCGATGTTCATCGGCATCCCCGTCCTCGCGGCCTTCGTCCTCGCCGAGCGGATGGGGCGCACTTCCGCCGCCCTCGATCGCCGTCTCACCACGGCGTGGGCGTTCATCTTCTCAGCGGTCCACTGCTTCGCCGTGCTGGTGGAGATGCATCGTCACATGCTCGGGATGAGCTCGGGATGGGACCTCAGGCGAAGCGAGTGGTTCCCGCCGATCCCCCTCTGGCTCCTGGGGATCGTCTTCATCGCCTTCACGCTCATGATCCTCAGCCTCATGAATCGCATGGGAGCGGCGCGCCCGGCCGGAGCGGAGACGGCTTCGGCTCAGCCCGCAGGCGAAGAGGAAGCGCACTGAACGCCGAGGGCGGGACGGGGAATCGACCCCGCCCCGTCCTCGGCGAGGATCTCACTGACGATCGATGTAGGCGTTCATCGGCATCTGCGGCGTGATGTCCGTGAAGCGCGCGTCGAGGGAGACGACGCCGCCGGACTCCATCCTCGGCCCCGGCATCACCTCGAAGGTCCGCGCCTTCTGGAGCGCGTCGATGACGCTCGTCAGATGCGGAGGTTGAATCGCCGCTGAGATCACGTACTCGTTGGGCCGCAGCATGAGGCGCGGAATGCGCAGATCGACATGCCCCTCCCCCACGGGCAGGACCTTCGGGACGAAACCCGCGTCCAGCCCGTGCAGGCCCCAGACGACCACGCCGTCAGCCGTGTCGATCGAAGCGCCGAAGACGGCGCCCTCGATCTCCTCATCGCACTGGTAGTGCATGCGGATCGTCACGTCCTGGCCGATGTCCGCTCGCTGAATCGGGGCGCCGGAGGCGTCGAGAAGATCGATCCTCGTGATGCGGGCCTCACCGCTGCCGAATCGACGGCCTCCGCCCTCGACCTCCTCGGTGCCGTTGACGACCACCGAATAGCGGTCGATGACTTCGGCGGCCTGTCCGACCTCCTGAAGGCGTCCGTGATCGAGCCAGGCGACCTCGTCGCAGAAGGTCCGCATCTGCTCGAGCCCGTGGGAGACCACGACGACAGTCCGGCCCTCGGCCCTGAAGTCGGCGAACTTCGACATGCAGCGGCGCTGGAACTCCATGTCGCCCACGGCGAGGATCTCGTCGACGAGGAGGACGTCCGGTTCGACGTGGATCGACACCGAGAAGCCCAGACGCACGTACATGCCGGAGGAGTAGTTCTTCACCGGCTGATCGATGAAATCCCCGACGCCCGAGAAGTCGACGATGTCGAAGAACTTCTTCTCGATCTCCGCCCGGCTCATCCCGAGGATCGCGCCATTGAGGTAGATGTTCTCCCGGCCGGACAGCTCGGGGTGGAAACCGGAACCGACTTCGAGCATCGCGGCCACGCGACCGCGCGAGGTGATCCGGCCCTGATCGGGGGTGAGGATCCTAGCGATGCACTTGAGCAGCGTCGATTTGCCCGATCCGTTGTGCCCGAGAAGGCCGAAGGTCTCGCCCTCGGGAATCGAGAAATCGATATCGCGCAGCGCCCAGAAGTCCTCGTAAGTCCCTCGACTGCGCTGGAGGAAGGCGCTCTTGAGCGATTGATTCCGATTCTTGTACATGCGGAAGCGCTTGGAGACGTCCTGCACGGTGATCGCGGATTCGGTCACTGGTCTCAGAGCTCCTCGACGATGCGCGCGCTGTGGCGGTGGAAGAAGAGCGCTCCGGTGATGAAGACTCCGAATCCCCAGAAGAGGCACGCCAGGGTGACGGGCACCGAGGGCAGGGCGAAGTCGTACAGACAGGCGCGGAACGCCTCGAGATAGGTCTCGGCGGGGTTGAGGCGGAAGAGCGTGGTCAGGGGGATCGGCGCCCCGTTGAAGCCCCATCCCCTTTCGAAGAGGTGATTCTCGACGTCGTGGAGCATCCCGAGCGAGAAGACGACCCCGGAGGCGTACATCCACACCTGATTGAAGATCTGCCACAGATGCGAGATATCGCGGAAGTACACGGTCGCCACCGACAGGAAGAGCGCCATGCCCGTTGAGAACATCGCCGTGAGGAGGGTGATCCCGATGAGCGCGGGGATCATGAGGAGAACGCCCGGACCGCCCACGATCAGGGAGATCACGACGAGGACGAGGAGCTCGAAGGCGAAGTCGACCACCAGGGCGAGAATGCTCGAGTAGACGAGGATCTGGCGGGGGAAGTAGACCTTCGTCAAGAGGCCGGCATTGTCGACCAGGGAATTCATGCCCTTGAGAATGCCTCCCGACATGAAGTTCCAGCACAGGACGCCGATGCCGATCCACAGGGCGAAGGAGTCGATCCCCGAGTTGCGTCCGGGATCGACTGAGCCGCGGAACACGAGGCCGAAGATCAATGTGAAGACGAGGATCGTGGCGAGAGGATTGATGAGCGACCAGAGCCGCCCGAGGGCCGTCCCCTTGAATTCCGATGAGACCGCGCGCTGGGTGAACCTCAGGGTGAGATCGAGCGTGCGGCGCCACTGCTCCTTCTTCGAAGGGGTGAATCGAACGCTCATCGTGCTCCTCCCGAGATCTGCTCCGGTGCACGGTCCTCGGCGGGGAGCGGCTTCGTCGTCCACCAGGATCCGCTCCAGGCGTCGCCGACGAAGGCCACGATGCGGGCCGTGAGCCGATCCAGGGCGATCGCGATCCCCAGCGTGAGGACGCAGACCGCCGCGAAGAACACGACGGTCTGGGCGCGCCCGAATTCCCGCCACGGGATGTCGGAGAACATGAACAGCTTGTAGATGATCACGTGGTGGACGAGGAAGATCGGATACGAGTACTTCGCCACGAGGCCGACGAGTGCGCGCACCGGCCGGATCGCGATGAGGTCCGCGGCCGCGACCAGGACGACGAAGGCGCTGATGCCGACGGCGGTCGTCGCGAGGTCCTTGTTCACCCCCTCGCCGAAGACGGCGAAGCAGACGAGGACGAGCAGGGCGGGCAGCGCGAGGAGCTTCGGGGTCTTGGGGAGGTAGCGGATGAGGTAGACGCCGAAAGCGAGCTCGGGGAGGCGGGTCGTGATGATCACCGAGAGCGGAGCGCTGATATGCGGGCCGAGCAGCAGGGTCGCGGCGTACAGGACCGCCAGGGCGCCCGCGGTCCAGACGGGGCGCCGTTCGATGCAGTGCAGCAGCAGCGGGAAGACGAGGTAGAAGACGATGATGAAACCGAGGAACCACTCGCCGAGGAGGTAGACGGTCGGAACGTGGAAGTTCGCGACCAATCCGTCGATGCCGAACACCGTCCAGATGATCGAGGAGGCGGGCCCGGCGTTCATCGGATGTCCTTTGGAATCGATGAAGAAGAAGAGGGTGCCCAGGACCCAGGCGGTCCAGAACATCGGATAGATGCCCTTGAAACGCTTCCAGTAGAAGGCCTTCAGATCCAGGGGCGAGGAGTAGGTGTAGGCGAGGGCCGAACCGGAGATGATGAGGAAGAGCGAGACTCCGAGGTCGCCGACGTAGATGTTGAAGGGCCTGTTCGTCAGGAGGTACCCGCCCTCGGAGAAGAAGGGGTTGTTGAAGTGGGTGAGGACGATGAGGAAGGTGGCGAGCGCTCGGATGAGGTCGAGGTAGAAGAGGCGGGCGCGCTTCGGCCGCAGCGCCGTGCTGTCACTGCCCATTGCGCCACCTCCTCGCCGACATCGTCGTCTTCCTGAACACCCGGTAGACGAAGCGGGCGGGGGGCGTGACCGCCGCCGGCAGTCGGCGCTTCACGCCTTCGCGGAGGATGCGCCACGCCGAGGAGTTCGCGATCGCCGCGCCGACCATCCGCTTCTCGGTCCCGAGACTCCAGTGGGGCGCGATGGCGCGCGTGAGCTCGCGGGTGTAGAAGGCGAGATTCGTCAACTCGATGCGCGCGAAGCGGTCGGAGAAGAGCCAGCCGCTGAAGTAGCCGGCGCTCTGCGCGACGTAGCAGTAGGAGCGTTCAATGGCGTGGCTGATGGTGCCGTCACCGGCGAGGGGCTCTTCGGGGAAGTCCTCGTAGGTCCACTCCTTTTCGAACAGGGCCTTCACCGCCGCGGGGCGGAACCAGAAGGTCGATCCGAGGGGGGCCATGATCCCCTTCGGCTCGTGGATGGGGACCTTGACCCCGAGTTCGGCCAGGAGCTGCTTCGTGCGAGGAAGGTTGGGCCCCCATGCGTAGCTCGAGATCGGGAAGTAGTCCGCGTGATTCGGGGGGGCGGGCGTCAGGACGCCGAGCTTCGGCTCCCGATCGAAGAGGGCGAGGACGTTCTCGACGAATGCTCCGGTCGGCAGGACGTTCTCGAAGCATTTGAGGGCGAAGCCCTCCCCGACCGTGCCCGGATCGATCTGGGTGACCTTCTTGTCGTGGATGAAGCAGACGAGGTCGTAGTCGAGGACGAGCTCGCGGGCGCCGACGAGGAGGGCGGAGACGTCTCGACCGCGATTGACGATCGTGCGCACGATGACGGTATTCGCCAGCCCCTCGACCGCGGCGCGCACGGTATCCGCCTTCTCCTCGGAGCCGACGGTGATGATGATGTCCGCGTCATCGGGCATCGAGGCGGCGTAGCGGAGCATCTGGTCGAGGAGCTCCATGTAGTGGATGTGCATGATGAGCGCCAGGCGGCGCCCCTTCGGCTCGAGCGCGGACGAGCGCGTCGGCAGCACGTAGGTGAGCTGGAGGTTCTTCACGAGGTCGGTGAGCTCGCAGGTCCTCAGAAGGTTCTGCCAGATGAGGCCCGTATCGAAGTCGGTCTCATCGCGCAGGTACTCGTACAGGTCGAGCGCGGCGTTGCCCACGGATTGATCGAGGACGTCTTCGTAGTCGTGGAAGAAGGAGCGCCGTTTGAAGATCGGGCAGCGCTTCTCGGCGATGAGCCGCTTGGGGGCGAAGATGATGGGGTGGGAGGTGAAGCCGATCAGATCGCGAGTGTCGACGTAGAGGTCCCAGGAGAAGCCGAGGTCCTCGAAGCGTTTCGTGAAGGGCTTCTCGTGGAGTGATACGGAGGCCGCGTATCCGGAGATCGCCGGCATCGTGTCCCAGTACTCCTGGAATGGGGCGCTCGAGACCAGCGAGCGGCGGTAGACGTGGAAGTGGCTCTGGATGTGCGCCGGAATCGCCGCGGCCGCCGGAGCGTCATCGGCGGCGGGGACCTCGTGGAAACCCGTGATCCCCCAGAAGTCGAGGTCGCGTCGGCCCATTTCGTCGAACATCTCGGTGAAGGGGTGGACTGGCCCCATGATCGTCGAGTTGAACAGGACGATCTCATCGAAGCGGAGCAGGTCCTCCCAGCCGCGCGAGTCGAGTGCCGTCTTGTAGGCCCAGACGTCCAGACCCTTGTTCTCACGGACGATGAGGTCGTCCGCCCATTCGCTGAGGCGCTCGCGCCCACGGGCGTTGAGGCGCCCGTTGACGACGACGATGAGCTCGTCGAGGCACGGGCGCATCCCGGCCAGGAGCACGCGGACGTAGTCGTCGACCACGCCCTGCGCATCGTAGAAGAAGAAGACGCCGAGCCGACGCGCGGAATCCTCGAGAATCATGCGGTGCCCCCTCTCGAAGCTTCAGCCGTCGGCGCGGCGGTGCGCGTCCGCGCTGAGGATCTGCCTGATCTTCGCCGCGTCCCCCCAGACGCCGGGCGAATCGTAGGGACGATCCGGGTAGGCGCCGTACTCGAGGGAGATATCAAGGCCGTTCTCCCGGATGTAGCGCTCGACGCGTTCGGAGAGCGCCATGGGCTCGCCGCTGCAGGCGTTGATGATGCCCGTGACCTCGTCCTGATCGAGAATCGCGGCGATCTGGTCGGCGAGTTCATCGATCGAGATGAAGTCGTAGAGGTTCTTCCCGCTCGTGAAGGGGAAGGTCTTCTGACCGGCGGTCGCGGCGGCGAGGAGCTTGGAGAAGATCGAATTGCCGTGGACGTCGTCGCCGACGATGTAGTAGGCGCGGATCCACTGGAAGACGGCTCCGCGGGCCTGCGCCGACAGGCGCGTCGTCTCGCGAAGCGCATTCTTCGCGATTCCGTAGAGGGAGGCGGGGGCGCACGGCGATTCCTCGTCGATCGCGCCCTCCCAATAGCCGACTTCGTGCATCGTGCCCATCACCGCGAGGTGCTTGAGGCCGGCGGCGTAGAGGTTCTCGATGAGCCGGTAGTGCTTGGGGAGATCGTCGATGTGCGCGGGCGAATTGTGAGTGAAGCCATCCCGCCACGCCATGTGCAGCACGACATCGGGGCGCCCCATCGCATCGTAGATGCCCGGGTCGTCGGAGAACAGATCGAGGGACACGCGTTCCGCCCGCTCGTCGACCCCATCGAAGCGGATGTCGAGCGCCTTGACCTCGAGTCCTCGTTCAAGAAGGCTCTGAACGACATGCCGACCGATATAGCCGCCGGCACCGGTCACGAGAACAGACTTACACATGTTTCGCGAGTGTAGCAGCCCGGATTCGGGCCTCTCCGGCGACGCTAGCCGCGACGCCGATCTCGCCGCGAGTCGATGAGGGCGCGCACCCGTCTGACGGCGACGACGCAGATCGGGATCCGCCGAAGTCCTCGGCTGAGCGCGCGGGCGATTCCTCGAAGGCCCCCGCGCCCCGGAGTGCCGGCGCCGTCCTCGCGCCCCTCGGCGAGTGCGCTGAGGGCCTCTTCGAAGGAGGCCTCGGCGCGCGGCGCGCGGGAGGCGGGAAGCAGGTAGCGGCAGTGGTGGCCAGATTCCGCGGCCTCGTATGCGATGAGCATCATGAGCGCCCGCATCGAGTCGCTCCCCCTCTTGCAGATCCCGAGAAGGGTTTCCTTTTCGAGGGCGAATCGGCGGAGCGCGACGGGCCTGAAGAGCACCGGGCCCGTCCCGGGAGCCAGGGGGATCCGCTCGTCGAGCGGCACGCCGATGCGCAGTTCGCCGGCGATGCCCCGCGCCTCGGGGAGGAGGGGGCGCCATGAGTCCTCCGACTCCCCGAGGCTCTCGGGGGGCATCGGCATCGCCACGCCGAGGTTGGGATGAGCGCGGAAGAGGGCGCGCGCCGCTTCGAGTTGCGCCGAGGAGGCGAGGAGGGGCTCTTCGGGGGCTGCGAGCCCGTCCTCGCCGAGATCGAGGACGAGCCCCTCGGCCTCCTCGACGCTCTCGGGGGCGGCGGTGAACAGCGCCAGGAGCGACGGCATTCCTTCGAGGGGGGCGAGTCTCGTCTCCGCCTCCAGCCCCTTGCGCGCGCATTGCGCTTCGAGTCCTTCGATGAGCTCCGGATCCGGGCAGCTCAGAATGATCCGGGCCGCTGACGGAATGCGGCTGATCCTGCTCAGGAGCGGCTCGATGCGCTCCGCCGAGGTCACATGCGCATGAACGGTGAGCGGATCGGCGCTCCTCGGAGGCTCGGGGCGCTCCCCCAGCACTTCGGTCAGGCGGGCATTGGCCCACAAGGAGCGGGGAGAGCTCGTTCTGACCACCCCCGCCAGGATCCTGTCGGAGGCGAATCCGAATCCTTCGGCCGCGCGCATCACCTCCGAGGCGTCGACCCCTGCTGCGGCCATGTAAACGGGGTCGTGGAAGAAGACGCGCCGTTTGAGGATCGGGCATCCGGCTTCCATGAGCGCGATCGGCTCGAGGATCGAGGGATTGCCGGTGGAGAACCCGGTGTGCGCGAAGGCGGTCCACCATCGGAATCCGAGATGCGCGAAGTGCGGAGTGAATCGGGATTCGTGGTGGGCGATCGAGTCCCGGTACGAGCGGATCGGCGGCATCCGCTCCCAGTACTCCCGGAATGCGGCGGCCTCCAGGAGTTCGCGTCTGACGGCGATGAAATGGGACTGGATGTGGCGGGGCATGCGGGTGGCGGCGAGGAAGGGATGGGGCCTGAGCTCCGCGTGATCGGTCAGCCCCCAGAATGCGGCGTCCTGCTTCTCCGCTTCCTCGAAGACCGGGGCCCATGGGCGGATCGGCGCGAAGAAGGTGTTGTTCATCAGGACGAGTTCGTCGAAGCGGGAGAGCGAGTCCCATCCGATGCGCTCCAGGGCATCGTGATATCCGCCGACGTCGTAGCCTTCGTTCGGGCGCTCCAGCACCGCGTCGCAGTGCTCGAGCAGACGATCGCGTTCCCCTTGCGCCAGAGCGCCGTTGGCGACGACGAGCCTCCACGACAGGAAGGGCTCGAGACTGTCGAGGACGTCGAGCACGTAGTCGTCGACCCGCCCCGAGCGGTCATGCAGCAGGTAGATCCCGGCTCGATTCATTGCTGTTGGACTCCGCCTCCCCACGACAGCGCGACCAGACAACGATACCCCGGCCCTCTCCGCGCCATCGGGCCCTCGTGACCTCGAGGAGGGGATCCATGGATTTCGGGGTGCGCTCGCCCTTCAACACTCGTGATCTCGATTCGCGCGACAACGCCTTGAACATGCTCAGGCTCGTTCTCGCCCTTCTCGTCGTCTTCTCCCATGCTCAGATCCTGGCGGGAGTCGGGGACGGCGTCGTCGTGTACGGCCAGCATCTGGGGTCGTGGGCGGTCGTCGGATTCTTCGGGATCTCCGGCTACCTCATCACGGGGTCGCGCACGCGCTCGAACGCGGGGACCTACCTGATCAATCGCGTCGCGCGGATCTTCCCGGGCTTCCTCGTTTCGCTGGTCTTCGTCGCCCTCGTCCTCGGGCCGATGGCGCACGTCATCGAGAAGGGGACTCTCGACGGCTATTTCTCGACTCCGCCGACGCCGCTCGATTTCATCTACTCGAACATCTTCTTGAGGGTCGGCTACTACAACATCGGGACGACGCTTTCGCAGGTGCCGTACCCGAGCGCCTGGAACGGCTCGCTGTGGAGCCTGTACTACGAGTTCTGGTGCTACATCATCATCGGCGTCTTCATGTCATGGGCGTTCATCCGGAAGCGCGCGTGGCCGACTGCGCTCCTCTTCGCGGTCTCGCTCCTCGCGCACGCGGGGATCGGGCGCCTCAACCCCTATTTCGGGAACAACGCGGAGTTGGCGCTCTTGATCTTCATGCTCCCCTACTTCCTCGGGGGAGCGCTCATCCATCAGGTGAGGGATCGCCTCCCGATGCGCGGGTGGATCGCGGCGATCGCCCTCGTCGTAGCGTGGGGCCTCATCGCCTTCATCCCCTCCTTCGGGAAGCAGGCCGCGGCGCCGGCCCTGGCCTATCTCGTCCTCTACCTCGGAGCGGTCCTCCCCTCGCCGAGGATCGTCCAGGTTCACGACGTCTCCTACGGGGTGTACATCTTCCACTTCCCCGTCATCCAGCTCCTCATCCTGCTCGGGGTGAATCGACTCGGATTCGTTCCGCTCCTGCTCATCGCCCTCGCGCTGACCCTCGTCCTCGCGACGGCCAGTTGGTTCGGCATCGAGCGGGCCGCCATGCGATGGACGCGCGGAAAGGCGCCCTGGGCGGACATCCGCCTCGGCTCGGCGCCTCGTCCCCCTCATGCGCGCGATGACGAGGGCGCAAAGGCGCCGGCCACTGCGGGCGGTGCGCTCGGCTGAAGCGCCGCCTGCGCCTAGACTTGAACACGCTCTCGATGCGACTTCCAGGAGAGGGGGAGGGCATGCACAGCCTCGACATCATGCTTCCGTTCTGGGGAGAACCGGCCTACCTCTATGAGACCGTTGACGCCGTTCGCGCTCAGGATTGCGAGGACTGGCGCTTGACGGTCGTCGACGACTGCTACCCGGATCCGGCGGTCGCCGAGCACTTCGCGGCTCTCGACGATCCTCGGATCGTCTACATCCGCAACGAGCAGAACCTCGGCATCACCGCCAACTACCGGCGCTGCCTCGAGATGGCGACGGCCGAGCTCGTCATGCTGCTCGGATGCGACGACGTCCCTCATCCCGATTTCGTCCGACGCGTCCTCCACCTGCACCGGCGCTTCCCGCATGCGCAGATCATCCAGCCCGGAGTGGAGATCATCGATTCGTCCGGGACGGTGATCTCGCCCCTCGTCGATCGGGTGAAGGCGCTCCTGCGCCCTTCCGCGTCGGGTCCGCGCATCCTGTCGGGCGAGGCGCTCGCGGCTTCCCTCCTGCGCGCGGACTGGCTCTACTGGCCCTCGCTCGTCTTCGAAAGGGAAGCGATCGCCGCCGTCCCCTTCAGGGAGGGCTTCCCCATCATCCAGGATCTCGCCCTGGTCATCGACATGGTCGCCCGGGGCTCGGCGCTCCTCATCGATCCCCACGTCTGCTTCTCGTACCGGCGGCACGCGGAGTCGGCCTCGTCGACCGCGCTGTTCGACGGCCGCCGATTCGACGGCGAGCGCCGCTACTTCGCCCTGGCCGGCTCCATCGCGGAAGGCAACGGGTGGCGCCGGGCCGCGCGGGCTGCGCGCATTCATTCGACCTCGAGGGCGCACGCCCTCGCCCTCGTCCCCAAGGCGATCGGCCGCAAGGACAAGACGGCCGTCGCGACCCTCCTGCATCACGCGCTGGGCCGCACGAGGGACTAGGGCGCGCCCGAACACGAGCGGGCCGAGGGGCTCGCTTAGGCCCCTGGCGGGCTAATCCTCGGACCGCTTCGTCTCCGCCCGAGTCTCCAGCTCGTCGATTCGGGCGTTGAGCAGGGCGATCTCCTCGACGAGGCGCCGCCTCTCCTCGCCCGCCTTCGACAGATCGATGGAGTATCGCAGGGACAGCAGGAGCAGGACGATGCCCGCTGCGAAGAACGCGAAGTTCAGGGGGACGACGATCCCGAGCATGTGCGACACGCCGTGCAGGGCCGCGGGGAAGATCGAGAAGACCGCGCTCGCGATCGCGATGACGATCCACCACGTCGCGTACCGCTGCTTCATCCCGGAATTGCGCAGGCTCAGGAAGATCGCGATGAGCACGATCCCCGTGAAGACGACGCCGAGCCAGTACGTTTGGTTCATGCCGCATTCCCCTTCTTGTGGGGTCGTGTGAGAGCGATGCCGAGGGCGACGAAGGCGCGGATCAGGAAGCGGGCCGACTTCAGCGCGTCATGGGAGGGCGTGCCTCCCGCGCGCGGACGCATCTCGACGGGGATCTGACGGATGACGAACCCCTCCCTGGCCGCGAGGACGAGGAGCTCGATCGTGTCGCCCAGGTATTCCGCGGGGTAGTTCCGCGCGAAGAAGTCGATCGCCCTCCGGTTGCACATCTTGAAGCCCGATGTCGTGTCGGTCAGGCGCGTCCCGCACACCCGCGACAGGATGAAGGAGAGGACGCGCATGGCCATCATGCGCGGCCCGTGCACCTCGTAGTCGCCCTTGCCGGCGAATCGGGCGCCGATGAGCAGGTCCGTCCCCGATGCGAGCATCTCGTCGCGCATCGCGGGGATCTCGGCCGGGTCGTGCTGGCCGTCCGCGTCGAGTTGGACGGCCCAGTCGTAGCCCTTCCTCGCGGCGTACAAGTAGCCCGCCCGCATCGCTCCCCCGACGCCGAGGTTCATGGGAAGATCGAGCACGCGGACACCGGATCGCCGGGCGATCGCCACCGTCGCGTCATGGGATCCGTCCGAGACGACGAGGACATCGGCGATGCCACCGGTTTCGCGCTGCACCTCCGCGAGGACTTGACCGATGACCTTCTCCTCATTCCACGCGGGGATGATGATGAGCATATTGCGGCGCACCTGCGGCATACGGCTCCTTGACGACGGACATCCTTGGACTGCGACCATCGTATAACGCCGCTGCGCGGGCGAAGAAGAAGGGCCCCGCGGTGAGGGCCGCATGCGCCCGGCATCGGCGCTGCTTCACCAGCTCGCGCGCAGTTCCTTCCAGTTCGGCGTCGCGGCGAGGACCGTGCCCACGAGGATGACCATGCAGCAGACGATCTGGAGCACGGAGGGGACCGTGCCGATGAGGAGGAGTGCGAAGATCACCGCCCAGGCCGAGTAGGAGATGTTGAGGGCCATGCCCCGTGAAGCGCCGACCGTGTTGATCGCCGTGTAGTAGAAGAGGTAGGACGCGGTGCCCGCGAGGGCCGCCAGGGCGATGACCCCGGTCCCGAGGGTGGGGATGGCGCGGATGCCGAATCCGAGGACCCCGGCGATCGGCGCGACGACGAGAAGGTAGACGAGGGCGGAGGTCGATTCGCGGATCTGGAGGGCCGAATCCTCATCGACTTCGTCGTCGCGCATCCCCCATGCGAGGATCACGGCTTCGGAGCCCCAGCCGAGAACGCAGGCGAGGGCCGCCACGATGCCGAGGACCGCGTTTCCCGAGGTGGCGCTGCCCGTCGAGGAGTAGCCGATGAGGATGATCGCCCCGAGTGCGACGAGGAGGGCGAGGATCTGGCGCGGACGCATGCGCTCCTTGAGGAAGAGGTATGCCAGGAGGGTGCCGACGGCCGGGTAGAAGGTGGAGATGATCGCGGTGTACCCGGGGCCGATGTTGTTGATCGCGATGAGGTAGCCGGTCATGCCGAAGGGGCCGCCGAGGATCGCGCCGAGGGCGATGGCTTTGCCGGAGCGCGTTCGGATGGCCGCCAGAGTGCGGCCGAGCCTTCCGCGCGCGCCCATGTAGACGAAGAGGATGAGGGCGCAGATCGCGTCGTGGAGGAGCGCGGAGGCCATCGAGGCCTGGGAGGCTCCCGCGAAGGGCGCCATCGCCAGGGCGATTCCGAGGATGACGGTGTCCAGGCCCCAGAGGGCTCCGGAGAAGACTCCCCATCTCATGCTCGGACTCCTTCCCCGTCCGCGGCCCCGTACTCGGCGAGCAGGCCCGAGACGTAGTCCGCGGCGTGGCGGTAGTAGACGTAGAGGACTTCGCCGACGTTGTCCCCTTCGGCCTCTTTGAGGAGCGCCCAGACGTACCAGCACCAGCCCGCGAAGACGACGTAGGACCAGAAGTGGCGCTTCTCCTGCTCGGTGGGGGTGCGTCCGAAGTAGTACGCGAGGGCGGTGTTCGCCCGTTCTTCATCCATCGCCTCGGTGCAGACGACCATGGTGCCGAAGTCTGCGGCGATATCGGACATTCCCGCGTATTCCCAGTCGATGAGGTCGATCCGGCCGTCGGTTCCGACGAGGAAGTTCAGGGGGAAGAAGTCGTTGTGCGAAGGGCCCAGACCGAAGCCGTCGGCATCGGCGAGCTCCTTGAGGCGCAGGACCCTGCCCTTGAGTTCGTCATAGCCGGGCACTTCGATGGGGCCGAATTCCTTGAGGAGGGATTCGTAGCGCAGCCCCTCTTCGACGAAGTCGAAGCGCCGTCCGAGGACCCGGCCCGATCGGTGGAGCTCCCGATCCATGCGCATCGCGGTCGCGAGTTCCTCATCGTTCGCGACGTCGAGGATGCGGCTGTTGGGGATGAAGCGGGAGATCTTCCATCCCTTGAGCGGATCGGAGGCGAGGAAGGTCGTGTCGATCCCGATCTCGCGCGCGAGTTCGAGGGCCTCGGTCTCGGCGAGGCGGTTGACGATCTTGCCGGTGCCGACGCCGGGGTGGCGGTACACGTACTCCTCGTCCCCGACGCGGAAGTGGCACGACAGGTTGGTGATGCCCTGTTTGAGGGGGTAGAAGTCCGTGATCTCGTCCTTGGGGCACCCCAGCACCTGCGAGATCGTGTCGAAGACCTCCGAATCGACGTTCTCCATGAACTTCGGGTCGAAGGAGCGCAGTTCGTCGACGGAGTCGAACTCGTAGATGACGCCCGCCGGATACTTGCGGATCACCATGTCGAGGTCCTTGACGTGGTCGAGGTAGATCGATTCCCACAGCTTCCCGGCTGTTTCGGGCATGAGGTAGACGTCTTCGAGGATCGCGCGGAAGCGCGCGGAGAAGGCGCGGTCGAAGTAGACGTGGCCGAGCATGGTCCACGCATCGGCGCCGCCGACGGTGGCGCCGGTGATCCGTCCTCCGGGCCCTGTGGCGATGCACCATTCGGCTGTCGGCCCTTCGGCGTATTCGGCCGAGTAATAGGCCGTGTACACGTGGGATTCGAAGGGGTTGGAGGTGAAGTAGTCGTCGGAGGAGCAGATGTAGGTGTTGGCGAGCCTGTCGCGGACGAGCCACAGGGAGCCGTTGTTGTTGCGCGTCATGTATTCGCGGTTGACGACGATCTTCACCCCGAATTTCTCGACGAGGTAGAAGAAGTACTCCTTCTTGTACCCCACGACGACGGTGATGTCGGTGATCCCGGCTTCATGGAGCTGACGGATCTGGCGTTCGATGAGGATTTCGCCGCGCACCCTCAGCGTGCCTTTCGGGCGCTCGTAGGAGATGGGGGCGAAGCGCGAGGAGAGTCCGGCGGCCATGATGACGGCGTTGTCGACCCTGTGGGGGTCGAGGGCGCGTCGCCCGTCCTCGGTGAGGCGGCGGTTCTCGATGAAACCGAGGGCCTCGCATTCGCGGACGGCCGCGTTCACGCGTCCGAGGGACATGCCCGTCGCGTCCTTGAGTTCGCGTTGGGTGAGCGCACCCGGTGCGCGGAAGAGGGCGAGGAGCACGTCGAATTGCGCGCGGGAGAGAGGGGCCATCACACACCTGTTCATTCTTGAAGAACGAGAAGATGTGTTCAATCATAACGGCAGTTCAACGATTTGTGAACAGCACGTGCCGCACTCCCTCACCGGCACAGCTCGATGCGCCACAACTCCGCTGTCCCGAAGCTCGCGATCTTCGTGAAGCCCGAAGAAAGATCGAGATCGGCGTATCCCGGATAGAAGTACTCCACATCGTCGCGCCAGACCTCGGAATCCGTGTACAGCAGCGCGTTCCCGCCCTCGTCGCGGATGATCCGGCAGACCTGCGGATCGGAGCGGATCTGCGAGAAATGCTGCGCGAGATAGCCTTCATCGGAGGAGGCGGACGGGGCGGACGCGATCTTGTGATAGGCGCTCGCCGAGGTGTACAGGGAGATGAGCCCGGCGCCCGTCTGCGGGGCGCCGTAGACCACGTCATCGGCGCCGAGGTCCGAAGCCGAGGCGAGGAGCCCGGCGCGCTCATCCGGGGAGATCCACAGGGGGTGGATGATCCAGCCCGGCAGGAACCCCCGTCGCGCCCAGATCGAAGAGTCAGTCGAAGCGCCCCAGACGCTCACGAGCGCGAAGGCCGCCACGACGAGGGTCGCGACGAAGGAACGCGCCCGCCCGCCCGAGGGCGCCAAGCGGTTGAACAGGCGAAGGGCGATCCATTCGATCGCGAAAGCCGAGGAGGCCGCGTACACGAGGATCAGGATCTCGAGATAACGCCCCGAGTCGCGCCAGAACCCCCCGGCGAAGGCCCACCACCACCCTTCGGGGGCATCACCGACCACGAGGACGGCGATGAGCGCGCCCCAGGCCCCCACGAGCGCACCGCGACGCGTGAACGCCGCAAGGGCGACGCCGAACAGCCCGGCGAGAACGAAGGGCGCATAGCTGAAGGCAGCGCCGTCGACCGGGGGGAAGAGGAGGATCTCCTCGACGAGCTCGAGGGGGTCCAGCCAGGAGGTCGAGTAGCGGGCCAAGGCTTGAAGACGGGGGACGAAGGGCATGAGCAGGAGCGGGAGCAGGCACGCGAAGGCGGCGCCCGCGCCCAGGAGCACTCCGCGGACGCCCTCCGCCACCGCCGCGGCGCGCCGAACCACCGGCACGAGGACGATGAGGCAGGACGCGATGAGGAAGAACTGACCGGCTCCGGGATGGCCCACGCACAAAGCGCCCGTCATCACCGCGATGAGCAGGAGCATCGTCCCGTGCCGCCCCTCGTCGAGCAGGCGCTGGAGGACGGCGATCGCCCCCGGCACCAGCACGATGGCGAATGTCGCGGCGAACTGGGCGAAGAACAGGAAGGGCATGCTCGGGAACCACATCGTCGCCCAGACCAGCAGCGGACCGGCGATGAGGGCGGCGGCGCCTCCCCCGAGCGAAGCGATGAGAAGGGACACCCCGAGGGGCGCGAGCACCCCGACGACGGCGAGGAGGGCCGCATTCGCCGCGAAGGGGGTCGATGTCCACGGGACCAGGAGCGAGGCCCAGGCGTGGAAGCCGTTCGGATACAGCGGCGAACCGCTGACATCCCGGGAGGAGGTGATGATCGAGGCGTTTGCCGAACGATGGATCCCCTCAATGAGATTGAGGTGGAGCATCGCATCGTGGTTCTGCAGGATCGCCCACGGATTCCCGAGGGCATCGGTGAAGAAGACGAGCGCGAAGAGCGAGGCGATCAGCACGCCGCACGCCGCCCACACCCGGTTCCCGAGCCGCGGCCCGCCAGGGGCGGCGGTGAAGGGGAGCAGGCGCGCGGAACGCGGAGCGCACCACCGGGCGAGGGCCATCGAGGCGACGAGGACGGGCGCAGCGGCCGAGGCGACTGTCACGGGGGTCCATCCCACGCCAAGAAGGTCGAAGACGACGCCGCTCACCCCGATGAAGCCGAGGGTGAGGATCGGCCCCGCGCCGAGGGCGACGGTCGGCGAAGCGCCCCAGCTCCGCGCGGCAAGAGCCCCCGGGAGGACGAGAACGGCGCTGAGGAGCACCGCCGCGACGTAGAGCGCCCCCCAGGAGAGAAATGCCTCCATCTCGTTCAGGACGCCGAGGACCAGCGCCCGCCCCCGATGGTCATACGGGGGACTCCCTTCCAACGGGCGGCGTCCGTCACCCGACGCCCGTCGAACAGGAGCCTGATCCCGGGGAAGTCCGTCGGAGCGAGATCCTCGTATGCGGCGTGATCGGCCTGGACGATGACGGCGTCAACCGCTTCGCCGAGGTGGTAGGGCTCCCACCCGAAACCCGCGAGCTCCTCATCGGTGTACATCGGATCCTCGACCACGACCCGCGCGCCGCGCTTTTCGAGGGAGGCGACGGTGTCGAAGATCCCGGAGAACGCAGTCTCCTTCACACCGCCGCGGTAGGCCGCGCCGAGGACCGCGATCTTGAGATCCTTGAGATCGCCCAGCACGCCCTCGAGGCGCGAGACGACGTATTCGGGCATGTCCGCATTGAACCAGCGGGCCGTCGAAACGACGCTCGCATCGGGATCGGTCGAGAGGTAGAGGCGCGGGTAGACGGGGATGCAGTGGCCGCCGACCGCGATCCCGGGCCGGTGGATGTGGCTGTAGGGCTGGGAATTGCAGGCGTCGATCACCCGGTACACGTCGATGCCCGCCTTGTCGGCGTAAACGGCGAACTGGTTGGCCAGACCGATGTTGACGTCCCTGTAGGTCGTCTCGGCGAGCTTGGCCATTTCGGCGGCCTCGGCGCTGCCCATGTCCCAGACGCCGTTCGGACGGGGCAGATCGGGGCGCTCATCGAAGTCGAGGAGCTGCTCGTACAGGGCGATACCGGCTTGCGCGCCCGCCTCGTTCAGGCCGCCGACGAGCTTCGGGTAGCGGCGCAGGTCCTCGAAGACGCGGCCGGTGAGGACGCGTTCGGGCGAGAAGACGAGGTGGAAGTCCTCGCCCTCGTGCAGACCGGAGATCTCCTCGAGCATCGGCTTCCAGCGATTGCGGGTCGTGCCGACCGGAAGAGTCGTCTCATAGGACACGACGGTGCCCGCAGTGAGGTGCTCGGCCAGCGACTTCGTCGCGGCGTCCATCCACCCGAAGTCGGGCTTCGAGTCCGCGTCGACGAAGAGCGGAACGACGAGGATCACCGCGTCGGCGCCGGGGATCGCCTCGGAGTAGTCGCTCGTCGCCCTCAGCCGCCCCGCGGGCACGAGCTCGGAGAGGAATTCCTGAAGGCGCGCCTCACCCGGGAAGGGCTCCTTCCCCTCGTTGACGAGGGCGACGGTCCGCTCGGAGACGTCGACGCCGATGACCTCGTGCCCCTTGTTCGCGAATTGGACGGCCAGGGGGAGGCCGATCTTGCCGAGGGCGACGACCGCGATGCGCATGCGTGAATCTCCTGAAGTCGGGGCTTTCCTCCCGCAAGTGTAGCCATCGCGGCGCGGGGGATCCGCATTACCGGACGGCCCGGAGAAGGACCTCGGCGGCTCGACGCCCCGTCGATTCGATCGAACGATGATCGACGACCCACGAGTGAAGGCGCTCCCGCTCCTGTCGAAAACGCCGCTTTTGAAGCGCCGCGGCCATCGCCTGCGCGGTTTCGCGGGCCTCATGGGCGACGGCCCATCCCAGATCGGCCTCCCGGATATCCTCGCGCGCGGGCCCCGCACCCGAATACACGACCGGGCATCCGCATGACAAGGCGGCCAGCACCTTCGTCGGATATGCGAAGTCGTATCCGATCCCGGGTTTGATCGACACGAGCGCCGCAACGGCTCCGCGCTGCCATTGAGCGGCCTCGTCCGGGGGAACCGAGGGGACGAAGACGACGGCGGGGCGCCCCGGCGAGCCGTGAATGCCCGCCGCCATCTCAGCGAGGCGGGGCCATGCGGACCCCTGTCCGAGGAAGACGATCTGCGCCGAGGGGTGCTGGCGCCTCAGGAGCTCAAGGGCCTCGATGAAGACCTCGGCGCCCTGCCACTCGGATGCCGTGCCCGCATAGACGAAATAGTCGTCCCCGATGCCCAGAGCGCGTCGGACGGCATCCGGGGGCGTGTCCCCTCCGACGTCGAAGACCGCGGGGTCGATGCCGTTCGGGACCACGACCACCTCCGAGGCGCCGAGTTCGCGCGCACGGCCCGCCACTTCGTCATTGATCGCGATCACGGCGCGCGCGCCCTTCATGGCGAAGGACTCCATCGCCCGAACCACCCGTTTGACGACTCCCGGAGCATTCGTGGCGGCGGTCGCATCGGACCACACGTCGGGGGCGTACCACACGTACGGGACGCGTTTGAGCGCGAGCGCGCATCTCGCGACGACGCCGGTGGTCGGCGGCGGCTCGATCAGCGCCCCCCTCGCCCGACGCGCGACGAGGATCCGGAAGAAGGCCGGCACGTCGAAGCTCATGTATGGGAGATACCCCCGCAGGTACCCGCTCTTGTCGCGAAGCGCCGGCCAGCGCGACACCTCGACGCCCGGGTCGTCGTCGCCGGACGCCCCCGGCGGAGGCGCGGTCGTGAGGACGCGGACGCGGGCGCCCGCCGCGACGAGCGCTCTTTCCACCGCTCTGAGCCGGAAGGAGGCCGCCGAGCTCTCCGGCATGTGAATGCGCGAAATCACGAGGATGTCATGCGATTCCTTCGCCAAAGGGGTCAACATCGGGCACTCACCGCCACCAGGATTCGATACGGATGCTCGGAATCATACCCGGTAGCGGCTGACGGGGATGAGGCGCCTCACGCGCTCATTCGAGGGGATCGGACAAGCGCCTTGATAGCATCGACGAGGGCGAGGAGGCCTCGAATCGCCCACAACGCTGGACTGCACGAGAGGACCTGATGCGCATCCGAACGCCCCGGACGCCCGGCTTGAACCTCCTCATCTACCCTTCCCCGCTCGCCGGCCCCGGAAGGGTCTCGAAGATCGCGAGGAGCCTCCAATCGAGCGGCCGCTTCACGGGAACGCGGATCGTCGGGGTCGATTCGACGGACTTGCCCTCCCGTCAGGATCTGGGCGGAGGAGTCGAGCTCATCCGGATCCGGGGGGCGAACTTGAAGGATCGCTTGGGCGCCCTGAGAATCCTCACGCTATGGCAGGCGCGCGTGTATCGGGCGTTCCGGAATCAGAAGGTGACCGCCGTTGCCGCCCAGAACCTCTTCGTCCTGCCGATGGCCCACGCGCTCGCGCGTCGAACCGGCGCCGTGTTCGCCTATAACGCTCACGAACTCGAGACGGAGACGATCGCTTCGAAGGGCTTGAGACGGAAGGTGCAGCGCCTCATCGAGCGCAGGTACATCCGCAAGGCCGATGTCGTCTCGGTCGTCAACGAACCCATCGCCCAGTGGTATCGGAGCGCTTACCCGGGCGTCGAGCCCGTTGTCGTGACGAATTCGCCGATCGATTCAGGGGAGCGCGTGGATCTGCGGACGCGGCTCTGCGTCCCCGATGACGCCCTCCTCTACATTCATGTCGGCTTCATCACCGCCGGACGCTCCGTTCCGCTCATCCTCGACGTCTTCTCGCGTCATCCCCAAGCGCATGTCGTGTTTCTCGGGGACGGGGCGCTGCGCCCCGATGTCGAGCGGGCCGCGAAGGACTTCCCGAACATTCATTGGCTCCCCTCAGTCACCCCCGACGACGTGGTCGCGCACGTTCGGGGGGCCGATGTCGGATTGTGCCTCATCGAGCAGCCCTGCCTCTCGATGGCGCTTTCAACGCCGAACAAACTCATGGAGGCGCTGAAGGCGGGGATCCCCCCGCTCTGCTCGGACCTGGTCGAGGCGCGTCGGATCCTCGGGGATTCCGCTCGGACCTGGGTTCTCGAGGACCCCTCTTCACAACTCGAATCGGCGATCGCGCGGATCACGCCCGCCGATGTTGAGCGCTTCAAAGCGGATCCGCCGAAGATCCCGACCTGGGACGAACAGGCGGTCTCACTCGTCGCCTCCTACGCAAGGGCGCTCGACGCCCCCGATCCCCGCTGATCGCCCACGCCGTCATCCACGAAAGGAACGCCATGCGCGTCATGTCCGTCGTCGGGGCCCGTCCCCAGTTCGTCAAGCTCGCGCCCATCGATCACGCCTTCAAGGCATCCGGGATCGATCACATCATCGTCCACACGGGCCAGCACTACGACCCCCTGCTTTCCGACGTCTTCTTCACCGACCTCGGCATCTCGGCCCCCGAGGTGCACCTCGGCGTCGGCTCAGGATCTCATGGCCGCCAGACCGGGGCGATGCTCTCCGCTCTTGATGAAGTCCTCGAGACCCGCAGGCCCGACTGGGTCCTCGTGTACGGAGACACCAATTCGACGATCGCCGCCGCCCTCGCAGCGGTGAAGCTCCACATCCCGGTCGCTCATCTCGAGGCCGGGCTGCGCTCCTTCAACAGGCGGATGCCCGAGGAGATCAACAGGGTGCTGACCGATCACGCCTCCGATCTCCTCCTCGCCCCCACCGTCGTGGCCGCGGAGCACCTGGCTCACGAAGGCCTCGCCGAACGCAGCGTCGTCGTCGGCGACGTCATGACCGATGTGCTGCTCAAGATCCGAGACGAGGCGGCCTCCCGCATCGGATCCCCGATCATGAGCGCTTTCGGCTATGAGGCCGGCTCTTACTCGCTCGCGACCATTCACCGGCCCGACAACACCGACGATCCTGAGCGCCTTCAGTCGATCCTCGATTCCCTCGCCTCGATCGATCACCCCGTCGTTCTCCTCGCCCATCCGCGTCTCATCGCCAAATGCGAGTCCTTCGGGATGACGATCGATCGGGGGAACCTCATCGCGCACGAGCCCCTGCCCTACCCGGAGCTCATCGCCTCCGCGATGCGCGCCCGGGGCATCATCACCGATTCCGGAGGTCTTCAGAAGGAGGCCTTCCTCCTGCGGGTGCCGACGACGACGGTCCGTCCGCAGACCGAGTGGATCGAAACGGTCGAACTCGGGTGGAACGTCCTCGTCGAACCGGGAGAATCCCTCATCCACGCAGCCGAACGGCCCCGACCGGCCGATACCGATGCCTCCCCCTACGGAGACGGTCGCGCCGCCGAAACGGTCGCACAGGTGCTCCTCGAACGATCACGATGAAGTCGACGCGGGCCGGGGAGCCCGGCCCGCGATCATTCGAGGAGGGCCGAAGCCGCTTGACGCGCGCGGGCCGCCCATGTCGTCTCCTCGCGGACCCTCAACGCCGACGTTCGAGCGTCCCCGATCCCGGACGGATCGGCGATCAATCGCGCAAGGACGTCCCCGATGCCCCTGCGCGAATACTCCGGAGCCCATCCGGCCCCCGTCTTCTCGATGAAGTCACCGGCGTAGGTGCCTTCGGTGGCGAGGACGGGAAGACCTCGACCGAGATATTCGAAGAGCTTGATCGGCGCCGCGAAGGAACGGTATTCGATCGGTTTCATCGCGAGGACCCCGATATTCGCCTGAAGGAAATAGGGCTCCAATTCAGCGCCCCTTCCATGAACAACGCGAATCCGATCGCAAAGGAATCGCTCGTAGTCCGCCCGATGCGCTTCCCACTGCGCCGGGGGCACGCACATCGTGAGCTCGGCTCCCCCAGTCTGCGCGACCGCTGCGGCGCATTCGGCGAGGTCGTAGAAGCGCCCCAAGCCGCCCACGTAGAAGAGGCGCACCCCTTCCTTCGAAGGAGCGAGCGGCGAAATCGGCGCTCCGGGCGGGAGTTCCCGGAACTTCTCCGGATCGATCACGGGGATGTAGTCCCCCATCCGCATCGAGGGCAGGAAAAGGACATCGACCGTCTGAGAGAGGCGGCGCAAGTCCCTCTCATAGTGGTAGCGCATTGCGAGTCGGTACGGCAATCGCCGCCACTCGAGGAAACCGGGGAACCGCCAGTAAACGTCCCGGTAGAAGGCGCCGACGGGGACCCCGGCGGATCGGCAATCGGCGAATAGTTGAAAATCGTCCCTCGGATCGACATGCGAAGACCGCGGTTCCGACATCGCGATGGGACTCGAGGAGAGCTCGGAGTAGCAGAATGCCACGTCGCCGGCGCGAAGGGCCCTCCGCGCGGCGACCGCCTTCTCGCGCCGTTCGGCCGCCGTGCCCGTGACATCGATGACGTCGTATCCTTCCTGACGGAACGCCTCGAGCATCCGATAAGGACGAATCGCAGAACCGACTGCGCCGTCAGCGGCAACCCGCATCGGGGAATGGAAGATCACCTGCGTCAAAGCGTGGTCCCCTCCTTGTCCGTAAACGACTTCTTGACAACGGCGTCATACATCTCGGTCCATCGCTTCGAGAAGGCTTCCGTCGAGTAGCGCTCCCGGGCAGCGCGCCTGATGTCTTCCGGAGAGTCGTACTTCTCCCCTTCGCTGATTCTCCGCATCGCAGCGACGAGCGCAAGACGATCATCGACCGGAACGAGCTCGCCGTTTCCCTCACGCACGGCGAACTCCCCGGCCCACGTCGTTGATGCTACGAGGCGAAGTCCCGCTGCCTGCGCTTCGGACAAGACGGTCCCGCCCGCCTCAACCGCGCTCACCAGGACGAAAACATCCGATTCGCCGAGAGCCCGAGCCGTCTCGGCGCGAGTCCGCATGCCGAGGAAATCGATCCGGACCGAAGAGGAGCATCCGGCGAGCGAGTTCCGGACCGCCGCTATTGCTTCAGGAGTACCGCCAACGACGGATAACGCCGCTCGCTCCGCATCGTTGGCGAAGGCCTCTGCGAACGCACGGCACATTTCAATCACGCGCTTGTTCTCGTCGATATGCGAGACGTGAATGAATCGAACCGGGCCGCTCCCGCGCCGAAGAGGCCTTTCGACGCCGAAGAAGGAATCCGGAACGGGTAACTCGACGGCGAGCCATCGCGTTCCCGAATACCGACGCGCCAAAGCGGAAGCGAATCCGGAGGAGACCGTCGTGAGGAGCGACGCGCCTTCGACTGCGGCTTCAATGACCTTGCGTCGTCTCAAAAACGCATCAGCGCGGATCGAAGAGGGCCGGTGCTCGGTGAGAACGTAGGGGATCTTCCAGATCTCCGAGAGCAGGGCGGCGCTCGTTCCACCTGGAAACACCGTGTGCGCGTGAAGAACATCGGGGCGAAGATCCGGACGAATGATCCTCACGGCGCGGGTGAGGAGCGATCGGTGGATTCGGTGCTCCAGTGCCACCAGCACCGGAGGCAGTGCCGGCAGCGCCACCCGAAGCACGGGGATTCCGTCTTCATCGACGATCTCAGGGCGCTTGCGCCATGCGCGTGACTCGATGCCGACCGGGAAGGTGACGACGACGAGAAGTTCGATCCCCGAATCGAAGAGCATGCGCGCCTGTTCCCGGAAAAAGGAACCGTTGTATTCCGATCCGGGTGCGGGGTACCACGACGGTACGAAACAAACTCTCATGCGGAGCGCCCCCCACGATCAAAGTCCCCTGCCGTTTTGAGGCTCATGAGTACGAGCACCCCGAGCATAGCCGCCATCAAGAAGCCGAGAACCGTCACGGTCTCCAGAAGTCCGAAGGAGGAGAACTTGAGCCAGGCGAGCGGAACGGCGCAGTAGAAGAGCGCGAAGACGAGCATTCGCTGTTGATTCTCGGTGATGACGAAGAGATTCGAGATCGGCGAGGTGAGGACGTTCATGTAGAGCCACGGCGTGAGGGCTCGGGCGAAATAGCCCGCCTGCTCCCATTGCGAACCGAAGACGAAGGGGAAGAGCCAGGGCGAGACGATGTAGAGGAGGAGGAAGGGGAGGGCCGCGGCGAGCGCTGCGCTCTTCAAGGTCTTCACGACGAGCGGCTTCATCGAGCCGCGAGGCGTATCCGACAGCTTCTTGAGGAAGACCTGGCCGACGCTGCCCGCGATCAGCCCCACCGGGACCTGCATGATGTTCCACGCGAGTTGGAACTGGCCGAGGGACGCGATCGTCACCGCCCCGATGAGGAGGTTGATCCCGCTGTTGCGGAGCGCGTCGACGAGGGCGTTCGGACCGTTGAGGAGCGGCATCCTCCGGTAGCGATGCGCAACCTCTCCGATCTTCGGCTCGCCGATCTCCTTGGAACGCGAATCCTTCGTCTTGCGCCGGAGCACGATGAGGACGACGAGCTGACCGAGAATGGTGCCCGACATGAGCGCTGCGAGGCCCCCGTGGAAGACGAGCCCCAGGATCAGCTGGAACCCGGCGATCGCGAGGGCGTTGACCACGCTCACCGTCGCGATGTCGGCGAATCGTCCCTTCCGCGTGAGCCAGAAGCGGAGATTCTGCGCCTGAGCGACGAGGAATACGGTGATCCCCGCCCCCATGAGCCACTTCCCGAGCTCCGGGGAGTGGTGGTAGTGCTCGGTCAGCCACCGCGATCCGAGGATGAGGACGAGCGAGGTGAGGAGGGAGACCGCGATGATCGATCGCGATGCGAGTCGCTGGACGACTCTCGCGGTCCGATCATCATCGGGGAGCATGACCGCCAGGTCGAAGCGCAGGGCCGCGACTGTGATGACCAAAGCGGTCACTGAACCGTAAACGCCCAGCAGCCCCTTGTCGAAGTCCGTGTAGGTCCGCGCGATGAAGATCTGAAGGACGAGGGTGACGCCCTGTGCGATGAGAGTGCCCGACATGAGGGTGAGCACCCCGCGGAGGAGCGGACTCGAGGTGAGGACCCCGCGGAAACGAGCCGCCATCCGCCTCACTCGATTCATCTGCCGGCCCCTCGTCGTCCGTAGGAGGCGAGCAGCGAGTCCACGGCCTGAATCGGCCCGTGGTGAGCGGCGACCCAGGATGCGGCCTCCGTGGGCGCCTGCAGTTCCATCCCTTTAGCGACCGCCTCGCGAACCGCGGCGGGGATGTCGTCGAGCCGATCGACCTTCTCCGAGACGACGGGGACGTCGCGCAAGGAGGGATGGTCCCCCGCGTACCACCGCGCGAGCAGCGGCATGACCAGGGGAATTCCGATCGTCATCGCTTCGAGCTCCGACGCTCCCATCACGCCGGTCGCCTGTCCGACTGCGAGGCGCCCCGTCGATAGCCAAGAGAGATACTCATCGTGACTCATGCGAGGCACGAGGCGCACGCCGAGCTTAGCCGCCTCCTGCGCCCGAGCCCCCCAGTCGACGCCCTCGATCCTCGCCTCGGGCGCTGCGCTCCTAACTGCGCGGAGCACCTCGAACAAGCGGTCTGCGCCCTTGGAGTCGTCCCAGCGCGAGGGGAAGACGATCGGCCCCGTCTCGGGGAGCTCGCGTACGCGGGGGACGGCCGCGGTGTCGACGACCACGGGATGGAGCAGTGCATCCGGACGCAGATCGAGCACGTGCTCGGCAAGATCCGGTGTCGTGTAGAAGACGAGCTCCGCCCTCGTGATCGCCCGTTCAACGCAGCTCCGGCGAGCGGGATCGTATCGTGCGATCCTCGCGTCCGAACCGTGAAGATGGAGGGCCATCGGCCTGGGAACCCACCACGTATGCGCATCGACCGTGGCGCCGTGAACATGAATGAGATCCGAGGGAAGCGCCTTCGCGGAGAGCCGCAGCTCCCACGCCGCCCCCCGGAGGGCGCGTCGCACGGGGCGCATCCGGGGCGACCACGCAGGATCGACCCGGGCGATCGGCAGGAGATCCCAGTCCAGGCCGCGACTGCGCGCTTCGCGCACCAGATGGGTGCCGATGCTCGCGATGTCGTTGACGTGGAGAACGCGCATATCGCCATTCAATCAGACCCGTGACCGCGTCGTAGAATCCACGTACCGCCCATGCGATGAGGGGACCCCATGCATCCGCCGATTCTTCTGCTCACGACACCCGGATGGTCGACGTCCGAGGACGGCTCGGCCCGCGCGTGGTCACCTGTCGCGGGCCTCGGGCCAAAACCGGCCCATCTGAGCGCCGAAGAGCTGTCGAAGACCGCCGGACACTGGGCGCTCGTCGAGACCGACGGTCCGCGAGTCGTCATCAGCGTCGACAAGATGCGCTCCCTCCCGATTGTTTTCACGCGCATCGACGGCCAGTGGATCGTCGCCGACGACATCGAATCGATGCGCGCATTGCTTCCGTCATGGGAGCCCAACGTCGAGCAGGCCCGTCTCTTCGATCATCTCGGATACGCCGTCGGCGGCGAGACCCTCGTCGCGGGCGTCCACTCCCTGGAGGCCGGGCAGCGGGTGACGCTCCACCCGGACGGCACGATGACGCGAGTGCACTACGCTCCCTACGCGCACACTGCGCGCTTGTCGACGCCCGAGGAATTCGATGCTGCCTTCGCCGGAGCCCTGGACTCGACGATCGACAGGCTTCTCGAGGCCTCAGGCGAGCGCCAGCTCGTCGTCCCCCTCTCGGGCGGCCTCGATTCCCGGCTCCTCCTGGCCTGGCTCATCAAGCGGCGGGCCCCTCGGATCCTCACTTTCACATACGGCAGGAAAGGATCGTCCGAGACTGCGATTTCAAGGCGAGTGGCCGAGGCGCTCGGCGTTGAATGGTTCAGCATCGACCTCGTGCCCGAAGAGATGAGACGCGTATGGGCCTCCGCAGAGGGAACGGCCTTCCGGAGGGCGAATTGGAGGGGGGCCTCCCTTCC